>NZ_LZKE01000086.1:0-1080 GCF_001672675.1 Mycobacterium sp. E2327 | reverse complement strand
TCCTCGCAGGCGCACTACGATCTGTCCGACGACTTCTTCCGGCTGTTCCTGGACCCGACCCAGACCTACACCTGCGCTTACTTCGAGCGAGACGATATGACCCTCGAGGAAGCGCAGAATGCGAAGTTCGACCTGGCGCTGGGAAAACTGAACCTCGAACCCGGAATGACGCTGCTCGATATCGGCTGCGGCTGGGGCGGGGCGCTGCAACGGGCGGTCGAGAAGTTCGACGTGAACGTGATCGGAATTACCCTCAGCCGCAACCAGTTCGAATACAGCAAAACCAGGCTGGCGGGGATCCCGACCGGGCGCAACATCGAAGTGCGGTTGCAGGGTTGGGAAGAGTTCGACGACAACGTCGACCGGATCGTCAGCATCGGAGCATTTGAAGCGTTCAAGGCCGAGCGTTGGCCCGCGTTTTTCGACCGCGCCCATGACATCCTCCCCGACGACGGCAGGATGCTCCTGCACACTATTTTGGCGCATTCACAGAAGCAGATGCACGAGCGCGGCATCGCTTTGACGATGAGCGACGTGCGGTTCACGCGATTTATCTACACGGAAATCTTCCCGGGCGGGCAGTTGCCGGCGCAGGAAGATATTTTCCCGCTGGCGCATGCCGCCGGATTCAGCGTCGAAAAAGTGCAATTGCTGCGCGAGCATTATGAACGGACGCTGGAGATATGGGCCGCCGCGCTCGAAGCCAACAAGGACAAGGCCATCGCGATCCAGTCGGAGAAGGTCTACGACCGGTACATGAAGTACCTCACCGGCTGCGCCAAGTTGTTCCGCCAGGGCTACACGGACGTCAACCAGTTCACGTGTGAGAAGTGACCGAGGGCCGCGCTACTTGGCCAGGGTGAACTGGCCGACGTTGCTGATTCCCTTGCGGAAGAAGTCCTCGCACCCCGTCAAATAGTGCATATAGCGCTCGTAGACTTCCTCGGACTGGATGGCGATCGCCTTTTCTTTGTTCGCCGCCAGGTTGGCCGCCCAAATATTCAGCGTCCGTTCATAATGCTCGCGCAGCAATTGCACTTTTTCGACGCTGAATCCGGCGCAATGGCGCCCGCGGGAAAA
>NZ_LZKE01000085.1:0-1198 GCF_001672675.1 Mycobacterium sp. E2327 | reverse complement strand
ACCGAGATTGTGGGGGTTGGGGACGAGTCGTCGAGCACGGCTGCCCCTCCCGGTCGTACAGGCGAAATCGGCTCGAGCATAGCCCGAGCTGACTGGATCCCTACTCGATGCACGGCCCCGCGTCCTCATTGTCAGGACCCGTGCGGCCGAGAGCCATCGCTGGGCCGCGTGTGATCGATGTCTCACCGGGTCACGGCCTTGAAAACCCATGGCGAGTCAGGCGCCAAACGAACGAATTCGCCAGTTACGCCACGGGATACGGCGCGGCACGGTAGCGTCCCCACTGATGTGGACGTTAGTGCTGATATGTGGCATCGGGATGGCGATTGACCCTGTCCGGATAGGCCTTGCCGTGCTCATGTTGACGCGGCGGCGGCCCATGAGGAATCTGTTCGCTTTCTGGCTCGGGGGCATCGTCACAGGTGTCGCCGTTGCGATCGGCGTGCTGGTGCTGATGCGGGAGGTCGCGCTCGTGGCCATCCGAGGCATCGGAACCGCGATCTCGCAGGTCAGGTCCGCGATCTTCATCCTCGAGGGCGCACGTCTGCAAATCACCCTCGGCCTGCTCGCACTGGTGGTACTGGCGGTCATGACGATGCGCGCAAGAGCGGCGGCGCAGATACCCGTGGCGCCGGTAAACGCGGGCGGTGGCGGGTCCGCGACCCTGCTCGCTGAGGAGCCGCCACGGGGGGTATTCCAAAGGCTCGGGGCCCGAACTCAGGAAATGCTCAATTGCGATGTCCTCTGGCCGTCATTTGTGGTCGGTGCGGCGTCGTCGTTCCCGCCTTACGAGGGCGCTGTCTTGCTCGCCTTCATCATGGCCTCGGGAGCGGCCATCGCCACCCAGTTCGTCGCGTTCATTTTGTTCACCGTCATGGTGCTTGCGATGGTCGAGATTCCACTCGTTGCCTACTTGGCGAGACCGGAGCAAACGCTCGCGCTGATGCTGCGGCTGCAAAATTGGCTACGGACCTACCGTCACCAAATCATGCAAGTCAGCTTCGGCGGCACAGGGCTCATCCTGCTGACGCAGGGCATCCTCGCGCTCTGAGAGTGCCGCTGATCGGGTGCTTGTAGTGAGTTCTCCCAGCCCGAGTCACGGTCCGCCCGCAACCCCGCTGGTCTCGGTGTGTGTGCCGATGTACAACAACGCGGCCACGATCGAACGGTGCCTGCGCAGCATCCTGGACCAGGACGG
>NZ_LZKE01000084.1:0-1847 GCF_001672675.1 Mycobacterium sp. E2327 | reverse complement strand
ACCGATCGGGTGGTCGTTAGGGATCAGCAGTTCGGCCAGCGACGGGTCGTCGATGATCGTACGGACCTTCGCTTCGTAGAACTTGCGGGCCTCGTCGTTGGCGGCCGGGTCTACCATCTGGTCCGTGAAGGTCTTGGAGAACAGCACGCCGCCGAGCTCCCAGCGCTTCTCGAATGCCGCGCGGCGTTCCTCGGGCGTGGCCTCCATCGTCGGCTTGGGATACGCCACGTGGGGAGAACCGCCGGAGCTGCGCCACGACGCCCGCCGCCGCTGCGCGTAGTTGGCCTTGATTTCGGCGCGGTCGGCATCGGTGAGAGGCCGATTGCCCGCGGGCACGCTGTAATTCGGGGTGCGCTGGAAGACATAGAGCTGGGACGCGGCTTCGGCGATGATCGGGATCGACTGGATGCCAGACGATCCGGTGCCGATGACTGCCACCCGCTTGCCGGCGAAGTCCACCGGCTCGTGGGGCCACGATGCGGTGTGGTGGACATCCCCGGTGAAGGTCTCCAACCCGGGGAAGGAAGGGGTCAGCGCCGCCGACAAGGGGCCGGTTGCCATCAGGCAGAACCGCGCGGTCACCTGCTCGCCGCTATCGGTGGTCACCGTCCAGCGCAGGCTCCGTTCGTCGAGTACCGCCGACGTGACGCGGGCGTTCAGCGTCACGTCGCGGCGCAGGTCCAGTCGGTCGGCGACCCAGTTGATGTAAGCGAGGATCTCGGCCTGGGTGGCGTACTTCTCCGACCAATCCCACTCCTGCTGCAATTCGTCCGAAAACGAGTAGCAATAGTCCACGCTTTCGACGTCGCAGCGGGCGCCGGGATATCGGTTGAAGTACCAGGTACCGCCAATGTCGGGCCCGCTCTCGAACACCCGGACTCGCAACCCTGCCGACCGTAGCTTGTGCAGGGCGTAGAGGCCCGCGAAGCCCGCGCCGACGACAACGGCATCGACTTCCGGGGCCATCCGCGAATCACTGGCAGTCTTCACAGGCGCCTACGGTAGGTCGCAGAGGACGCCGTCAGCCGCGGTGTCCCGGTGACCGGACGCCGGGATGATGGCGTCCCAGCCATCGGAATGACGCCGCCGCCCGTGCCGTCCGCCTCGTAAGAATCGCGGGCATGCCAGAAGTCCGAAGGTGCGACGTCGCCGTGCACGCCGATGCGGAGGCCGCCACCGTCGAGATCGCCTTGGACGGCGATCTCTATCGGCTGCCGTGGCCGCGCGACAAATCCCTCGTGGACACATTGCTCGACGCGCGAATTGACGTGCCACATTCGTGCCGCGAGGGCCATTGCGGCTCCTGTGTGGCGACGGTGCTGTCCGGGGAGGTGGACATGGTCGGCGGCGACGTTCTCGGACCCCAAGACCGTGCCGAGGGCCTGATTTTGTGCTGCCAGGCGCGCCCGGTCAGCGACCATGTCCGCGTCGAGTTTTAACGCCGCATGACAGGGCGTCTGGCGGGCAAGGTCGCGCTGATCACCGGCGCGGCGCGGGGGATCGGCCGCGCGCAGGCGGTGCGGTTCGCGCAGGAGGGCGCCGACATCGTGGCGCTCGACGTGTGCGGACCCATCGACACCGTGGTGGTCCCGCACAGCACGGTCGCCGACCTCGACCAGACGGCTTCGTTAGTCGCGGAGGCCGGTGGTCGGGCGCACACCGAAACGGTCGACGTGCGGGACCTCACCGCTGTCCAGGGCGCCACCGACCGCGGCGCGCGGCGGTTCGGCGGATTGGACGTGGTGTGCGCGACCGCCGGAATCACGTCGCGCGGTATGGCGCTCGAGCTGGACGAAAAAGCCTGGCGCACCATGCTGGACGTCAACCTCACCGGTGTGTGGCACACC
>NZ_LZKE01000083.1:0-32214 GCF_001672675.1 Mycobacterium sp. E2327 | reverse complement strand
CGAGACCGCGGCCTACGACCCACGGGTGCGAGAACAGCAGCAAAAACTGATCGACCAAGTCGTCGTGGCGCTGACCACATACATCGGCCAAGCGCAGACTGCCGGAGTTGCCGATCCCCATCTGGACGCCGCACGCACTGCGCCGTGGCTGATCTGGATGATCGAACGCGGGCTCTATCAATTGGTCGGGGACGTCGACGACGAGGAGGTCGAGCGTCAACTCGATGCGCTGACCGAGATCGTTTGGCGCGTGGTCTATCTCAGCGGTCGTGCCGCCGCGGGCGGGCGAACCGCCAGGAACAGAAAGAGATCGGACGACTAGTTCGCGACACCGGCTTCGCCAGGGTCAGACACTGCTCACATTCAATTCGCCGCGCAGCAAGTGTTTTTGGACCTTGCCGGCCCCGTTGCGCGGGACGACCGCGAAAATGAACTCGCGGGGAATCTTGTAGTCGGCGATGCGCCGGCTGCAGTGCTGTCGCAGCGACGCGGGCGTGAGGTCAGACCCGGGAGCAGCGGTGAGGAACGCCACGACCGTTTCCCCCCATTCCTCGTCGGGCCGACCCACCACGGCCACGTCGATCACATCGGGGTGGTCGGCGATGGCCTGCTCGACTTCGGCGGAGTACACGTTGCGCCCGCCGGTGATGATGACGTCTTTCAGCCTGTCGACAAGACGCATGGCGCCGTCCTCGTAGACCTGCATCAGGTCACCGGTGTGCAGCCAGCCGTCGCGGATCACTTCCTGGGTCGCTTGCGGTTGGTTCCAGTAGCCCTTGGTGATCGCCTCGCCACGAAACACGAGTTCGCCAACCTGACCCGGTGGCGTGTCGTTACCGTGCTCATCGATGACGCGCGCCTCGACGAACGGCTGGGCAAGGTGGCCGCTCGACTGCGGACGGGAGCGCACCTGCTCCATCGTGGAGTAAATGCCCGTGGGTCCAGCCTCGGTCTGGCCGCACTGTTGAAAGAACGAGACGCGCGGAAACGCGGCCAGTAGCCGCTCGACGGCCGCGGGCGGCATCGGCGCGGCGCCGAAGATTCCAACACGCCATGATGTCAGGTCGCGGCCGCTGGCCTCGTAGCAGCGAAGGATTTGCTGGTACATGGTCGGAACGCCGAAAAGCCATGTGGTTCGGTGCCGTTCGATCGCATCGAGCACCGTTCGCGGATCGAACTTCGGGACGACGATGTGCGTTCCACCCAGCAGCGTCGTCGCGTTCATGAATGTCATCCCGCCCGAGTGATACATCGGCGCCAAGTGCAGATAGCGATCCCCGTCACGCAAGCCCAGCGAAACGATCTGCGCCATCGCCGCCCACACGGCACGGTGGTGATCCAGCAGCACCCCCTTGGGCTTTCCCGTGGTGCCCGACGTATAGAGAATGAACGCGTCGTCCTGCTCGATTGCGCGATCCTCGTGTAGCGGATCGGCGTAGCCGCCGGACAGCAGATCGGGATGGCGACTCGACGGGCCCAGCGAAAGTAACGTGGTGGCCGCCCCATGACCCGCCGTCTCGGCCAGCTGGGCCTCACCGGCGCTGAACGCCAACACGGTGCTGCCGGAATCCTGAAGGATGTGCACGATCTCGGGCGCGGCCAGCCTGGTGTTCACCGGCACGACGATCGCGCCGAGGCGCGACGCGGCGTGCGAGGCGATGATGAATTCCGGCGAGTTCGACGACAGGACGGCGATCCGGTCCCCTTTGCGCAACCCGAAAGCCTCGAGCGCCGATGCGGCATTGGCGATGTCTATCTCGAGTTGTCGCCACGTCCAGCGCCGCTCAGCGGTGACTATCGCCTCGCGCTCGCCGACCCGAGTTGCGTTCAGTAACGCCGTTCCGCCTATGGTCGGCATGTTCTGCCTTCGCTATTGTCGCGATTATTGAGCCTAGCAATATCAATATAGAGAGGTCCCGCAGCGGGGTCAACGACGCTGCGGCGGGAGCTAGCGATTCCCGACGGCGGACGGCACTCGGCTCAACGAATCTCTCGACAAAGCCGAAACCGAGCGCTTCCGCGCGGTGCGCCTCTAACACCACAGTGCCCGGATCGTCGACAATGACCCCAACCTTCATCGGCATTTTCCTCGGCCCACACCGCCAACCGCATGACAGCCATCTAGGAGAGCGCCCGGATGCCGGCGCGGACCTCTTCGACGAAGATCTCAGGCTGTTCCAAAGCGGCGAAGTGACCACCTTTGTCGACGGAGTTGTAGTAGCGCAGGCCGGTAAACCTGGTGCGAAGCCACCGTTCGCTGACGTTGACGATTTCCTTGGGGAACCGGGTATAGGCCGACGGCGTGGCAACCGCGTCGAATGAGCTGATCATCGAGAAGCTCTCCCAGTACAAGCGCGCCGAGGAGGCGGCGGTATTGGTCAACCAGTACACCATCACGTTGTCCAGGATCACGTCGCGCGGCACCGCGTTTTCCGGGTGCCCTTCGCAGTCGGTCCAGGCGTAGAACTTCTCGGTGATCCAGGCGAGCTGACCGACCGGCGAGTCGGCCAGCCCGTAGCCCAGCGTCTGTGGCCGGGTGGCCTGTTGCATCGCGTAGGCGCCCTCCTGCTCCATGTAGGCCGGCAGCCCACCGACGGCTTGCTCATCGGGCGTCAGCTCCCCCAGTCCGGCCAGGGCCTCCGGTGAGGCCAACGCCATGTTGACGTGGATGCCGAGCAGCCCGGCTGCGGGCTTGGTGGCCATTGCGGTGGTCACGAATGCGCCCCAATCACCGCCCTGCGCATAGTAATTGCCGTAGCCAAGGCCGAGCATGAGTTCGCTCCACGCCTCCGCGATCCGCTCGATGCCGACCCCGGGGGCCGATGGCTTGTCACTGAATCCATATCCGGGCAGGGACGGAATGACGACGTGAAACGCGTCGTCGATGTGCCCGCCAAAGCGTTCCGGGTCGGTCAGCGGACCTATCACGTCGAGAAACTCGACCACCGAGCCTGGCCAACCATGGGTCAAGATCAATGGCCGGGCTTCGGGATGCGGGGAGGACGCATGCAGGAAGTGGATGCCCAGATCACCGACGGTCGCATGGAACTGCGGATACGCGTTGAGCCGGTTGGCGATCCGGTACATGTCGTAGTCTTCTGCCCAATAGCGCGCCAGTTCGCGCAGATATGCCGACGGGATCCCCTGGGACCAGTCGGATACGGTTTCGGCGTCCGGCCACCGGGTCCGCGATATTCGTGCGCGCAGGTCGGCGATATCGGCGTCGGAAATTTCTACACGAAAGTCTCGGATCTCGACCATGGCGGCAACGCTTCTTCCTTCAGTGTTAACGCGCACTTACTTGATGAACGACGATCATACGAACGGGTTGCTTTTTACTTCAACGACGATAGCGCCCAACTGCACTTGGTCAAGAACAATCGTTCGCAACGACGAAGCGTCGCGGCTTCGCAGCTAGGGCAGTGGTCGGCGGGCGATCTCTCGCGCCGAGGCCGCATCGAGGCCGAAGCCGCGCAACATCATCTCCGCGCCTCGCGACTCCGTCTTCGGGCCCGGGGGAATCCGGCCGGCCAAGATTGCCCGGATAGCGGCCAGCGCGGCCCCGACGACCGAGGTAAGGACCAGGTCCAGATCGTCGAGAACGAATCGGCCCGATTTCCGGCCGCGTGACAGGGTTTCCATGGCCCAGGGCGTCACCGCGTCCTCGAAAGTCGAATTGGCGCGATCGAGTTCGACGAGGACCCGCGCCAGTTCGGGCTCGTCCCGGCTGAACCGGAGGAAACGCCGGTAGGACACGGATGCGGCCTCCGCAGGGTCGGTGAACTCGAGGGCATCCGCTCCGATCCGGCCCGCGAGGCCGGCGAGGACCTGGGCCACGACCGCCTCGATGAGCGCGTCCTTCGACGGGAAATAGGTGTAAAAGGTGCCGAAGCCGAGGTCGGCGAGATCGGTGACATCGCCAATTCGAAGGTCGGACACCCCGTTCTCGGCGATCAAGCGCTGGGCGGCGTTCAACAGACGTTGGCGCGCTTCGGCCTTACGGCGATCGCGACGTCCCATCGGGGCGGTTGACATCGTCACGACAGCAGTATCGCACTCGATCTATCTCTCAATCTTGATTTTGGTATCGAGTTCGATCAGGATCGCAGATATGACGAACCCCGCCGTGCCCACCGAAGCCGACTTCGTGATCATCGGGGCCGGACACAACGGCCTGACCGCCGCGTGTTACCTGGCCCGCGCGGGATTTCGGGTGGCCGTCCTGGAGGCATCGCCCACCGTAGGCGGCATGACCTCCACCAACGCCACCCTGTCGAGCGCGCCGGGCCACTACTTCAACGAGGGCGCGATCCAGCTGACCGGAATCTTTCGGCTTTCCGGCGTCGCCGAGGATCTCGAGCTGCACAAGTACGGGCTGCAGCAGATATCGGTGGACCCCGCGCACATCCAGTTGTCTCCGGACGGAAGCTCCTTGGCCATTTGGAAGGATGCCAGTCGCACCGCCGACGAGTTAAGGCGGTTCTCGCCGAAGGACGCTCGAGCCTGGCTGGACATGGCCAACGCGCTGGCTCCCATCATGGACGTGGTTGTCGCGTACATGAAATCGCATCCGCTGCGGCCGTTCAATCGCGAGATGGCGGGCTCGCTGCTGGGCGCCACCCGTCACCTCAAGGATGTGTGGAGCCTGCGCAGCATGGCGACCGCGTCGCACACCGAGTTCCTCGAGGAGAATTTCGAAACCGAGTTACCCAAGGGCGCTTTGGCGGCCATGGCCGCGTTCTCGCAAATGCGTCTGGACGTGACCGCCTGGGCCATGATCTATCTCGGTGTCGTACAGAAGGTTTCGAATGCGATGCCGGTCGGCGGTACCGGCGCCCTGCCGGCCGCCCTGCACCGGTGCCTCACCGCGCTCGGCGGAACCGTACATACCGGCAGCCGAGTGCAGCAGCTCGTCGTGTCCAACGACCGTGTGACGGGGGTGCTACTCGAATCCGGTCAACTCGTCAGGTCCCGCAACGGCGTCCTGACCACCTGCAACCCCGTGGTGACGCTCAACGAACTGCTGCCGCCGGGCACGCTGGATACCAAACTGTCGGTGCGGGCCAAGGACATTCCGATTCGCAAGACGCATGCTACGTCGCTCAAGATCAACGTCGCCCTCGAGGGCCGCGTGACGATGAAGAAGCACGAGGACTGGCGCGGCGACGGTCTGGACCTGCGCAAGTACCTCGTCGCCTGGCACACCCTGGAGGAACAGGACGCCGGCTGGAACGCCCTGGTTCGCGGCCAGTGGCCCGACCCGGTCCCAGTGAGTTGCGCCATCATCCCGACCGCAGTCGATCCCACCCAGGCCCCCGAGGGTCACGACAATTTGTGGCTGTGGTCGGGGGTTATCCCTGTCACGCCGGAGGAGCCGTGGGAGGACGTGCGCGACAAGATCGGTGACGCCGTATTGCGTGATTCTGCACAGTATTACGAGGGACTCGACCGACTCGAGATCGGTCGGGCGGTGCTCGGTGGGCCCGACCTCGAGGCAAGGTTCAACGCTCCGGCGGGCAACGTCTACCACGTCGACCCGCTGATCTCAAGGTTCGGGCCGCTGAAGCCGGCAGCCGGGCTGGCCGGATATCGGACGCCCGTCAAGGGGCTCTACCTCAGCGGCGCCGGCACGCACCCCGTCGGTGGCGTGTGCGCGCTTCCGGGAAAGTTGGCCGCCCAGACGGCGATTCGCGATCAGAAAGCGCGATGACTACTTGGTTCTCTGCGCCTGCCCTCGATCGGCCGCCGCGCGGACGATTGCTTCGGCCTCCTTCGGCGGCAGCCCGAGTGACGCCAGCACGTGCCGGGCGAAAGCCTCGTGGGCGTGCGCCCCGTGGCGACCGTCAAGGATTTCTCGAATCAGCGCGAACGCGCCGCCGATCACCGCGGTGAGCAGGACCTCGATATCGCCGACGACAAAGCGCCCACTTTCGATTCCGCGCTCGACGGCGATGCGCGCGTACGGGTGCACCGCGTCGCCGAACAGCGCCTCAGAGTGACCGATGTTGACGATCAGGCGCGCGAAGTCGGGTTCGTCGTAGGCGAGCTGAATGACTTGAAGGTTTGCCACTGCCACGACCTCGGCCGGGTCGGTGTCGTCATCGACGTTGGTGATGATCGCCGACGTCAGGTCGGAGAGGCTTTCGGTGATGACCGCCTCGAGGAGCTCCTCTTTGGACTGGAAATAGTTGTAGAAGGATCCCAACGCTACATCGGCTTCTTCGGTGATGTCCTGGATGCGCAGACCGGCCACCCCTTTGGCGGCGATGAGCGTCCGGCCGGCGTCCAGCAGCAGCCGCCGAGTGCGCAACCGCTGACGTTCGGTGCGCGTCGTCGCCCTGCCCTCGGTTTCCGACGTCACACCAGGATTCTTACTGAATGAATCACTTTTCACTCTTGAAAGTATATTCATCGAATGCTAGCTTAGCCCTGCCGAGGCGAACCGACTCACAAATAGGGGGCGCCGATGATTACGACGATTTTGGCGGCGACGATCCCGCAGCCGCCGGTCGATGCGGAGATGCCCAAGACGGCGGAGACGATCTTCAACGTCTTTATCTTCATTCCGCTGGGCATCGCGCTGGCTCTGGCGCTGCGCAAGCTACTCAAGGGGCAGGGGCCGCTGCTGCTGTACTGCATCCTGGGCGGGGCGTTGGCCTGCAGCTTCGAGCCGGTCGTCGACGTGCTCGGCCTGGTGTTCTTGAAGGAGCGAAATGCGTTGGGCACGTTCACGATCCTGGACCGCACGATGCCGCTCTACATCTGTTTCGTCTACCCCTGGTACGTCGGCGGGCTGGGCTACCTCGCCTACAAGCTGTTCAAGCGCGGCGTCACGATGCGCGATCTGCTTCTGCTGTGGGCGACCGACTTTCTCGTCGACATCTTCCTGGAAAGCCCGGGCATACTTGCGGGAACCTACCTTTACTACGGCCACCAGCCGTTCAACATCTGGGGATTTCCGTTGTGGTGGGGATTCGTCAACCCGGTGATGCCTATGGTCGCCGGCGCGTTGATCTTCCACGTTCGTCCGCACCTCGACACGGCCTGGAAGCTGCCCGCGGTGATCGCGTGCATCCCGATGGCCGACGGCATCGCCAACGGCGCCACCGCCTGGCCGATGTGGGCGGCGCTCAACCAGGCGGATGTCTCCTACGTCTGGACCTACCTGGCGTCCCTCGTCACCCTCGGGCTGGCGCTGTTCTCGGTGTGGACCATCGGGTTGTCCGTCGTCGGTCGCGGTGAGTTGGTGCACCCGGAGTCGGAGACGTTGTGGCAGAAGCTCAAAGCGATCACGACAGCGCCCTCGCGGTTAGCGGTCCCCGACCCCGTCACCGCGTAGGAGCGGAAATGCCACTCGCAACGCATTCCGGTGACACCGACCTGCTGTTGCCGCTGCCGGCCGCCGGGGAGCAGTGGGATCCGCACCTAATCCACACCCACTACTTCGGTTTCTCCGTTCCCGAGGCGGCGATCGGCGCCTTCCTCTACGTGCGCTACCAACCGGCATTCCCGCTGTCGCAGGGCGGCGTCTGCATCTTCCAGGGCACCGACAACGTCGAATACACCGACATGGCCTTCCTCGACTACGAGGTCACGATGCCATGGCCGCGCGTCGAGGGCAGCACGATCACCACCGACAACGGCTTGCAGATCGACTTTGTTGAGCCGGGCCGCGCCGCGCGCATCGCCTACCGCAGTAGCGACGGGGCTTGCGTCGTCGACGTCGTCGCCGAGGCCGTGACCCCCCTCCTGGCCCGGGGGCATGTCATGCCGGGCGAGGAAAACCACCACGACGTCGCCCGCGAACCCGGCGGCAGCGAGCAATTCATGCGCATGACCGGCGAATTGGTGCTCGACGGCACGACCTATCCGGTCGACTGTTATGCGCCGCGGGACCGCTCTTGGCGTCAGATCCGGGTGGAACGCCGCGGCGCGGTCCCGGTTCCGCCCGTCGGCTGGTCACCGATGTACTTCGGTCCCGACCTCATCTTCAACCAGATCAGTTTCGAGCCGCTGGACACCGACCCGGCTTGGGCCGGGCTGTACAACGTTGGCGACCGCCCATCGCATCACTTCGCCTGGATCCAGCGCGGCGACGAGACCCGCTCGATCAAGTGGGTGCGCCGCAACGTCTTGGAATATCACCCGCGGATTCACCTGCCGACCCGCCAGGAGATCACGGCCGAAGACGAAACCGGCGAGGTGTACCGGTTCCAGGGCGAGGCGATCGCATGCGCGTCGCTACCGGCCTGGCCCAACACATCGTTTCACGACAGCGTGTACCGCTGGACCGACGAACAGGGCCGCACCACTCACGCGACGTATCAGGAACTGTGGTTCGACCAATACCAGCGGATGATGAAACGCCGCTCACTTGCGGCCTCGCACTGACGGAACAGGAGCAACGATGGCCCTGAAGAACATCATCGACACCGAGCTGGCCGCCAAACGGCTAGCCGACTGGCTGGCATCGAAAAAGCCTGACGCGCAGGGCATAACCGTGACCGACGTGTCCGTGCCGGGCGCGGGAGGGCTCTCCAATGAGACGGTTCTGTTCACGGCTTACTGGCGCGATGCCGACGGTGAACAGACCCAGGGCATGGTCGCGCGCGTGCAGCCCGACGGGCCCGGCGTGTTCCGGGAGTACGACCTGGCCAAGGAGGCTGCCGTCATCCGGGCGCTCGCCGATCACTCGCCGGTCCCGGTGCCCCGGGTGTACTACTTCGAAGACGATCCGTCCGTCTTCGGCGCGCCGTTTCTGGTGATGCAGCGGATCGACGGTCGCATCCCCGCCGACGACCCCCCGTTCACCGCGGCCGGGTGGGTGTTAGACCTGACGCCCGATCAGCGACGTCAGATGTGGCACAACAGCATCGACGTGCTGGCGCAGATCCACAGCGTTGACTGGTGCGCACTCGGGCTGGAGTTCCTCGATACACCCGCGAACCACAGCGGCCTCGACGCGGGGCTAGCTCAATGGCGAGGCATATTCGAGTGGGCGGGCGAGGGCGAGCCGAATCCAACGATCGAGGCGGCGTTGCGTTGGTTGGACGAACACCGGCCGAACCGCGACGAACCCAAGGTTCTCAATTGGGGAGATGCACGGGTGGGCAACATGATCTTCTCCGAAGAGCTTTCGCCGGTGGGTGTGCTCGACTGGGAGATGGTGGAACTGGCCGCCCCCGAGCAGGACTTTGGTTGGTGGCTGTTCTTGATGCGCCACCACACCGAGGGCGTCGGGCTTCCGTTGCCGGCGGGCATCCCGGACCGCGGCGAAACAATCGACTATTACCAGCAGGCCACCGATCACATGCTGCGCGACCTCGACTACTACGAGGTACTGGCGGGCACCAAGCTCGCGATCCTGATGGTCCGCGCCGCGCACATGATGATCGCGGCCGGACTGCTGCCGCCGGACTCCCCTATGGCGCAAAGCAACCCGGCCAGCCAGCTCGTCGCGAAGCTTCTTGACCTGCCGGCTCCCACCGGGATCACCACGAGCTTCATCGGGAATCGAGGCCAGTGACATGAACGCTCAGGCGACGTTCCAGCGGATTTGCGCGTACAGCGGCATCATTTGCGTGCTGCTGTTCTTCGGCGGATTTGTCGCCGCCGGTTTCCTGCCGCCGCTGTCGCCGGGCATGTCCGCGGCGCAAGTCGCGGCTCATTACCAGGCGCACACCGCCGGCATCCGGTTGGGCGCCGGGCTGATCTTCCTCAGCTCTGGGTTTTACGTATGGTTCACAGCGGTGATCTCCGGGCAGATGCGGCGCATCCCGGGCGTGCACCCCACCGTCGTCAACGCGCAGCTGGCCGGAGGGGCGTTCGCGTGTTTGACGTTTTTGGTGCCGGCGCTGATGTTCGCCATCACGGCGTTTCGTCCCGACCGCTCACCCGATGCCACCCTGCTGCTCAACGACATCAGCTGGATCATGCTGGTAATGCCCTGGATCCCGTTCATGGCTCAGTACTTCGCATTTGCCTTCGCGATCCTGTCGGACCCAAGACCACAGCCGTTGTTTCCCCGTTGGCTCGCCTACTTCAACATCTGGACCGAGTTGATGTTCACGCCCGCGATCATCCTGCCGTTCTTCAAATCCGGCCCGTTCGCCTGGAACGGGATCTTCGTGTTCTGGATACCGGCCACGGTGTTCGTCGCCCTGTTCGTCGTCAACGCGACGTGGCTGATCAAGGCGATCAACTCCGAGGCCAACGAATCACTCGGTACCGGTGTCACCGGCGAGCACGAAAAGCTAAGCGGCGCGACCAGCCACACCTAGGGCTTGGGTCTACCTGGGACTTGTGTGAGACTTCACGTCTCAATATACTGGCTTGGCCTCGCAGCGCTGCCGACCGGAGAGGGGGCCTGCATGTCCGCCTTGAAAAGAGCCGCAATCGTCGCGCTGGGCACCGTGACGACCGGCCTGTGTCTCGCCGCACCGGCAGGTGCCGACCCGGGCTTCGATCCCTGCCACTCGAGTGTTCCGTTCCTGTGCCGCATGTTCCCGATGATGCCCGACCTCGACCACGACATCGACCTCAGCCAAGACCCCAACGCCTGGACCGGCGGACATGGACCCGCCACCCAGCCGGGCGGCGATCAGCCGGGTGCCGACCTCAACAGCGGATAGCGAGCAGCTACCTACCCTGCCATCGGGGTGCCCGTTTCTCGGCGAAGGCCAGCGCACCTTCCTTGGCGTCGGCCGATTCACGGACTCGACCGGTGATCTCGCGTTGCCATTCGAAGGCCGGAAGATCGGTCCAATTGCTTTGGTGCGCGAGGATTTTCTTCGTCGCCTTGACCGCCAGCGGCCCGTTGGCGGCGATTTTCGCCGCGACGTCGCGGGCGGCGGCCAACGCCTGGCCCGGTTCGGCGAGCACGGCGACAAGTCCGTGGCGCTCGGCGTCTTGGGCGCTGATCGGTTCGCCCGTCAGCGCGGTCAGCATCGCCAGCGAGTACGGCAGGGCCTTCGGCAGCCTCAGCAGCCCGCCGGCGGCGGCCACCAGCCCCCTTTTGACTTCCGGCAGACCGAATTTGGCGGCGGTGCTCGCCACCACGATGTCCGCACTCAGGGCCAGTTCGCAACCGCCGGCCAGCGCCCAGCCCTCCACAGCGGCAATCAGCGGCTTGGTCGGGGGGCTTTCGGTGAGCCCGGCGAAGCCGCGGCCCGGAATGGATGGTGACTCGCCGCGCAGAAACGCCTTGAGATCCATACCGGCACAGAATGTCCCGTCGGCGCCGGTCAGGATGGCGGCCGTGAGGTCGTCGCGGGATTCCAAGTCGTCAATGGCCGCGGCGATTCCGCTGGCAACCGAGCTGTCGATCGCGTTCTTGGCTTGCGGACGGTTGATCGTGATAACCATGACTCGATCCGTGGTATCGACCAGGACTGTATCGGTCATTGTCTGCCTCCTCAAATTTCGCCGGTGCCGCCGCCGGCTAAGCCGAGATGCTTTCCCACAGCTCAATTTCGCCTTCGGCTCGCACGCGTGCTCCGAGCCGTCGGCAGTAGGAGAATTCCGACTGATCGGCGTCTCGCAGCGCCCACAACTTGCTGGTGTAGCGATGCAAGTCGTACTCGGCGGTGATGCCGACCGCCCCGTGCAGTTGGTGCGAGGTCCGTGCCACCAGCGTCGCCGCGGTGGCCGCGCTGATGCGGGCGGCCGACACCGCCCCGAACCGTTGGAGCTCGGATGCGTGGGCATCCGTGCACGCATCCGTCGCCTTGTCGAGCGCCGACTGGGCGAACCTCGTCCGCACCGCCATTTGCGCCAACGCGGTCGACACCGCGGGAATCTTCACCAACGGGGCGCCGAACTGCTCGCGCTCCATCACGTACTTGCGGGTGAGCTCGTACGCCCCCCAGGCGGTGCCGAGCAATGCGGCCGCCCGGGTGAGTGACAGCCGGTCGATCACCTGCGCGGCGCCGGGTCCGCCCGGTATGGGCTCGACGGTGGTGCCGGCAAGGTTTACCCGTGCATCGGGCAGGCCGGCGATGTCGTGGCCGGGTTCGACGCTGACCGACGCCGCCGACAGCGGTACGGTCACGACTGAGGATGCAGTCGCGATCACCAGGCTGCCGGCGCGTTCGGCGAACGGCACTTGAGTCAAGTTGGCGGTGACGGGATTTGACGAGACATCCAGGTCGGGAGCGATGACGATGGTGTCGAAACGTTCACCGGCCGCTGCGGCGTCAGCGGCGTACGCACTCGTCGATGCCTCGATGATCGGGGTATTGAGCCCGGCGCGTGCCAACTCCCGGACGACGACCACCAGGTCGGCCACGCTCCCCCCGGAACCGCCTTTGTCTTCAGGCATTCCGATCCCGGCGAGGCCCAGCTCGCAGACCTGACCCCATACCGAACCCGGATCGCCAACGTCGGCTGCGAGGTTCCTGATGAGCTCCGTCAACTCCTGCGCGAATTCACTCATCGCCGGGTCTCGCTTTTCGTGACGATCGAAAGCAATACGTCCGAGGCGCCTCCCCGGAGGGTGAACCCTGGTGAGGCCAAGAGTGCCTCGGCCAGTGGGTCGGTGCGCGAGGTTGGCAACCCCACACGGCGGGCGAATTCGATGACGTCGTTCTCGAACTCCGTGCCGAGATACTTCAGACTCGCCGCCTCCACGACAGGCGCCCGGCCGGCGTCCATCGCGTTGGCGATCTCCCAACATTGTCTGCGCAACGTGGCCAGGCGGGCGACCAGGGCGCCGAGTTCCACATCGTGACGGTCATCAGACGTGCGGCGCAGGTGACCGAGCGCTTCGACCAACAGCGGATACGTACTCAACACTCGCTCGGGACCGCCGCGTTCGAACGAAAGTTGCTCGACCACCTGACGCCAGCCGTTTCCCTCCGTCCCGAGCAGGCGATGTTGGGGAACGAAGACTTCGGTGAAAGTGACCTCGTTGAAGTGGTGCTCCCCCGACATGTCGACTATCGGTGAAACCTCGATCCCCGGTGTGGACATGTCCACGACGAATTCCGACAGGCCCTCGTGCTTCTTACCGGTTGAATCGGTGCGCGCCAACAGGTACGCGTGCGTCGCGCGGTGCGCAACGCTGGTCCATATCTTGCGGCCGGTGACCGACCAGCCCCCGTCGACCTTCTTGGCCGCCGTGCGCACGGCGGCCAAATCCGATCCCGCTTCGGGCTCGCTCATTCCCAGGCAGAAGATGTACTCGGCTTTGACGATGCCGGGCAGCAACTCCTTTTGCATCTCGTGGGTGCCGTGGCGCAAAATCGCCGGGCCGATCTGCCGATCGGCGATCCAGTGGGCGGCGACCGGCGCTCCGGCGCGCAGCAGCTCTTCGGTGACCACGAGGCGTGACCGGGCGTCCAGGCCACCACCCCCGAATTCCACCGGCCACGTGATACCGATGAGCCCCCGCGCGGCAAGCTCGCGGGAGAACTCGAGATCGAAGGAGCGCAGCCAGCAGTCGCTGCGCGGCGTGTAGCGGCCCGCGGCCAGCCACGAACCGGTCAGGTCGCGCACCTGTTGGCGTAACTCACCGAGCCGCTCTGCCGCGTTGGCATCGGTGGGTAGGTCTGTTTCAGTCACGGAGGCAGTCTCCGTCATGCCCGCAGGCCCGTCTCCGAGTGGCGCACGAAGCAACGATAACATTTTGAGTTTTTGCGTCTCAAATCAGTAGGGGCGACCGAGCCCCGGCGATGAAGAGGCCACCCGCCGGCGGTCCATCACACCGCCGCCGGCCGCGGTATAAACCTTTCTAACATAGATATTGCTCGAGGGCTTGGACTCCGCACCAGGGCTTGGGGTGAGTATCTTTGTCCTATCTAACTCCTGTGGTGCAGCGCTATCGAGGTATCGAAGGTGGGTTCATAGACCAACCGACATTTCTTGATTGACGTCTTATATCTAGTGTCGTAAGTTTAAACCGTCGTTCATCGACCACACCGAGCGTCCGGCGAAAAGCACTTGTCGATGCCAGGGCCGCGGCCCACGAAGGAGGACGATGAAGCTCGAAGGCAAAGTTGCCTTGATTACGGGCGCGGGCTCTGGCCTCGGGCGTCAAGCGGCCCAACTGTTCAGCGCCGAGGGCGCCAGGATCGCGATCGTCGACATCGATGCGGACCGCGCCGAACAGACGTCGAAGCTGGTCGAGCAGCAGGGTGGTGACGCCATCGCGATCACGGCCGACGTCGCCCAGAAAGACCAAATCACTGCCGCGGTGGCCAGTACGGTCGACCATTTTGGGAAGCTCGACATCGCGTGGGCCAACGCGGGGATCGTGTCCCGCGGTGGCGCGGCGGCCCTCGGCACCGAACCGGCCGTCGAGTTCGAGGACATGACCGAGGCCGATTGGCAGCACGTGTTGGGCGTCAACCTCTCTGGCGTCGTCTACACGGCTCAGGCCGCGGTTCCCCACCTGAAGGCCAACGGCGGCGGCACTATTCTGGCCACGTCCTCAGCGGCGTCGTTGGTCGCCTACCCAAAGATCGCCTTGTACTGCGCGACGAAGGCCGGCGTCAACGGCTTGGTCCGCGCTCTGAGCCTGGACCTGGGTCGCTATGGCATCCGGGTCAATGCCATTGCGCCGACCCACGGCATGTCGCCCAACTTCCTGCTGCCCCCGGGTGCACCCGTGGTCGGCCAATCCTACGAAGAGGTAGCGGGCCCGTGGAATCCCGTCGTCTCGCCGATACCGCTCAAGGTGCCCCGTCCCCCGTCGCTGCTCGACAACGCCAAGGTGGCGCTGTTCTTGGTCTCCGACGACTCCGCCTACATCTCCGGGGCCACCATCGGCGCCACCGATGGGGGCACCCTTGCCCGCGTCGGGATGTGGTTCCCGGAGGACCTCAACCCCGAGCCCGTGTCCAATTGAGCTGGCGCCGCAGATGATTCGAAGGAATGGAGAGTAGCCAGATGACCACAGCAATGGACCGGGTGCCGCCGAACCTCGTCACGGACTTCGACGTTTACGATCCGAGCCTGGCGACCCCGGTGGACGTGTTTCAGCGGCGGGTGGCCGAGCTCGCCGCCAAGGGCCCCGTTGTGTATTCGCCTGCGTACGGTGGGCACTGGGTGGTGACCCATTACAAGGAAATCCAACAGGTCCTGACCGATCCCGAAACGTTCTCGAGTTACCCGAACAACCTGGTCACTCCGATGGATTTCGGCAAATTCATTCCGCTCGAACTCGACCCGCCGGAGCACACCGCCTACCGCCACGTGTTGCAGCCACTGTTCAGTCCGCAGCGCATGAAGAAGCTGTCGGACAGTATTCGCTCGGTTGTCAACGAACTCATTGACGGGTTCGCGCCAAGGGGCCAAGCCGAATTCATCTCCGAATTCGCCCACGAGCTGCCCGCCAGGATCTTTCTGGCGTTGATGGACTGGCCACTGGAAGACGCCCCCCTCTTCACCGAGGCCACAGACGTGGTGCTGTTCGGCAAGCCCGGCGGTACCCCGGAGGAGTCCGACCAAGCCCGGATCGCGGCCGGTTTGACCGTGGCCGGCTATTTCCAGAAAGTGATCGAAGACCGGCGCAACAACCCGCGGGACGACGCGACTTCCATCTTGATCAATACCGAGGTCGAACTCCCCGACGGCACCCGGCTGCTGCAAGACCAGGAACTCATCCTGATGTTCTACCTGCTGCTGATGGGCGGGCTGCACACCGTGCAGGGATCGCTGGCCTGGGCGATCATGCACCTGGTCGAAAACCCCACCCAGCGGGATCGCATCGTTGCCGATCCGTCCGTGATACCCAAGGCCGTGGAGGAGATCCTTCGCATCGAAGCGGCCGTCGCGGCCGGCCGCCGCGCCACCCGCGACCTCGAGCTCGGCGGCGTCAGCATCGCCGAGGGCGACCAGCTGCTGCTGATGCTGTGTTCGGCGAACCGCGACCCGGATGCGTTTCCCCAACCGAGCGACTTCGACATCAACCGCAATCCCAACCGGCACCTGTCGTTCGGCGCCGGCGTGCACCGTTGTCTGGGCTCACATCTCGGCCGCGTCGAGTTAACCATCGCGCTGGAGGAACTGCACCGTCGGATCCCCGATTACCAACTGGTGGAATCGGATCCGCCGGTCTTCCACTCGACCCAGGTGCGGGGCTGCCTTCGAATGCCGATCACCTTTACCCCACAGAAGTGAACCCATGACCACATCCCTTCCCCGCCCCGACCGAATCCGTCGGGCACTTGAGCTGTTACGCAACGAAACGACCGACAAGTTCGACGGCGTCGTTGGCTTCTCCGCGCGCGAATTTACCGATCCCGTGCTTGCACAGCAGGAGCGCGATCTCATCTTCGGCCGAGTCCCGTCGATCGTTGCCCACGGCTCGGAGATCGCCCGCCCGTATGACTTCATGACCGTGCAGATGCCGCGCAACAACATCATCATCGTGCGGCAAAAAGACCACAGCGTTAAGGCGTTCGTGAATCTGTGCCGACATCGCGGCGCCCTGCTGGAGGACAGCGAGAAGGGTCGCTGCCGGTTTTTCTCCTGCCCGTATCATCGATGGTCCTACGACCCCGACGGGTCGCTGCGGATGGTCACTCGCGATGCCACCTTCGGTGAGATCGATCGCAAGAAACAAGGACTTGTGGAACTGCCATGCGAGGAGCGGCACGGCTTCATCTGGCTGGTCGACAACGCTCACGCCTCGATCGACGTGGCGGCCTGGCTTGGGCCGGATATGGATTCGATCCTGGCCGGCTATCACATCGACAAGCTGCAGTGCGTTCGGTCGGCAGGGTTCGACGAACCGACCAATTGGAAGATCATGCAGGATGCGTTCCTCGACGGCTACCACATTCAGTACGCCCACCCCAACACCGCGGGAAAGATCATTCACACCAACGTCATGGCCTTCGAGGATTTCGGGCGGCACTGCCGGTTCATCGCGCCACGCAAGTCGATCGACCGGTGGCTGGAGGAAGACCCCGGCGACCGCCAACTGGATCGGTATGTCACCGAGACCCACTTCCTGCTGCCGAACAGCACGTTGCTGCGCCAACCGGATCACTTCCAGCTACTGACGTTCCGGCCACATCCGAGCGACCCGACGAAGTCACGCATGGAGCAACGGCTGATGGTCCCGAGGCAGGAGGACTCGGGAATAGACGAGGCTCACTGGAATCGCCTGTGGGACAAGAACTGGGACATTCTCCTCGCGGTCCTGCACAACGAGGATTTTCCACTGCTGCGCAATTCGCAGCGTGGGATGGCGAGCGCCGACGCCGGCGATATGCTGCTGGGCCGCAACGAAACCGCCAACCAGGTGTTCCGCCGGGAGACCAAGAAGCTGCTCGCCGAGGGCATCGCCGCACGGTGACCGTGCGATGATCAAGTACGAGTGGCGAACCGCCCTCGGTCCCGAAGAATCGGCCGAGCTGTCGAATCTGCTAGCGCGTGCCGCCGAGTACGACGCCGGGCCCGAATACAACGTGATCGACTTCTCCGATGTCGATCGTGCAATGTCGCAATCCGATTCGTCGGCGCGCCATCTTCTGATTTGGATGCTGCCCTACGCCGCCGCACTCGGTGAGGTCGACCAACCCGAGCGAATCGCCGGGCTGATCCGCCTGAAGTGCTCGTCGGACGGGTCGGCTCAGGCCAGCGCGGTGATCGACCCGGGGCTCCGTTCTATTGGGATCATGACCCTGCTGCTGGAGCGGGTCGGGTTGGATTCGGCACGTCCCGGAGGCTGGCTGGACACCGGTGCCCACACGCTGACCGTGTGGGCACAAGGCAACCACCCCGCGGCCAGCCGGCTTTCCGACCGATTCTTGATCCCGCGCACCCGGCGGGTCTGGAAACTCATCCGCTCAACCGACGCGATCGAGGACGCCACCGCGGCACCGGTTCTGGAACCCACCGATGATGCGGCGCTGGCCGACCTTGGCTGGGTCGCGGTGCCCCCCGAGAACGAGCAGACCTATGCGCTGCGTGAGGCCGGGCGCATCGTCGGGGTGGCGGCGCTGGATCTGCGCCCGGTGTCATCTGAGGAGTTCGGCCGCTGCGTCACCATCGTGTCTGCCTTCACCGCACCCGCCGCCCACGCGCCACACCGACGCCGGTTGCTCGAGGGCGCCGCGGCCCTGGCCCATGAGGCCGGCATGACGGGCGTCGTCATCCACGTGGACTCCGGCGACCCCGAGCTGGTCCATGCCTGTCGACTGGCCGGCTTCCAACACGACCGCACCGACGTGCGCTATCAGATCGGTGGCAATTCATGACCAACACGATCCCGGCCGACCTGGCCAGCACCGTCGACGCCCACGGCAAAGCGGTTGCCGCGGGTGACAATGATGCAGTGCTGGCCGATTTCCTGCCCGACCGCATCGGTCAGCTGATCGCCTCGGCCGACGTGCCCGCGCGGCTCAAGGGTGCCCACGTGCGTACCATCACCGAAGCCGAGCCGGGGTACTACGACGCCATCGTCCGCTACACCAAGCTCGACGACCAATGGTTCGAATTGCGCAGCCGCTGGGTGCTTTTCACCGATGGCAGCTGGCGCGTCGCCAGCGTGCGCAACATCCCCGACACGCCGCCGTGGGTGGGCCTCACCGGCCCCTGCCCCGACGGCCTCGACGCGGCACACTGGGATGGACTGCGCGCCGGAAGGCTGCTGCTGCAACGCTGTCGGCAGTGCGCGACGTGGGTCTGGTCACCGCGACCGATCTGCCCGGCCTGCCACAGTTTCGACCTGAATTTCGAGGCCGTCGACCCGGTGGGCATCATTTACTCGTGGACGCGAACTTGGCAGCCGTTCACTCCGGAGGCCACCGGCCACCTGCCCTACGTCGTGGTGCTGGTGGAACTACCCGCGGCCGGCGGCCGCCGGGTCCTGGGAGTCCTCGAGCACGCGGACGGGCTGACGCCCCGCATCGGCGCGGCGGTGCGCGGGGTGATCGAGCAGCCTCCAGACGACCGGTACTGGCCGCTTGTTCGTTGGCGCCTGGCTCCCAGCTTGGAGGCGCGGTGAGCGGGTTTCGCGGCTCGACCGCGGTGGTGGGAGTCGGTTCCACCGACTATCACAAACGCGGCACCAGTCCGCTGTCGTCGGCGCAGCTGGTGTTGCAGGCGATCCTGCGGGCCTGCCACGACGCCGGCGCCGACCCGCGCACCGTCGACGGGTTCGTCTCCTACGCGGGAGATTCCAGCGAGGGCCTCGCCATCGGCGCGGCGCTGGGTGTGCATGAGGTGCGCTGGTCGACTCAGGTGTGGGGCGGCGGGGGCGGGGCGGTCGCGGCGGCGGTCAACTGCGCCGCCGCGGCGGTGCACAGCGGCCAGGCCGGCTGTGTCGCGGTCTACCGCGGCCTTTCGGAGGCCACCGACGGGCGAGGCGCGTACAACAAGGGCCACATGGGGCACCTCTACGCCGCTCACGGGATGATCGCCCCTGCCCAGGTCTGTGCCATGCGCACGCAGCGGATGCTCGAAGTCGACGGGGTGCCGCCCTCGGCCATGGAGGCCGTGGCGCTGGCCGGTTATCACCACGCCCAGAGTAACCCGCGCGCGGTGGCGTGCGGCCAGCCGCTCGACCACGACCGCTACACCGGCGCCCGGCTGATTTCCGAACCGCTGCGACTGTTCGACTGCTCCCGTGAAAATGACGGTGCCACAGCGATTTTAGTCGTCGGCGCCGAACGCGTCGGCGAATATCGCGGGACGCCCGCATACATCCTGTCGGGCGTGCAGGGTGCCGCCGCGGGCTGGACTGAATCGGTGGAAAACGAAGCCGCGTACACGAGCGCTGGATTCCATCCCGCATTGGTGAAGCGACTGTGGGACGGTGCGGAAATCACCGCGGCGGACGTGGACGTGGCACAGGTCTACGAGAACTTCACCGGTCCCGCCGTGGCGTCGATGATCGATCACGGGCTGTGCCCGCCGGGGCAAGCCGCCGGTGAAGTCCTCACCGTCGAGAACTTGACCGTCGAACGCGGTCGCCTGCCGATCAACACCGCCGGCGGAAACATCGCCGAGGGTTTCGTGCACGGCATCGGCCTGGTGGCCGAGGCGGTGCGCCAGATCCGCGGTGGCTCGCCCAATCCCGTTGCCGATGCCGATGTTTCGCTGCTGATCGGCGGTCCGATGGCGCCGCTGGTCAGCTCGACGGTGTTCGGATCGGCGGCCACGATCTGACGCGCCGGGGAAACGAGGAGGAAGATGGCCGCGACAGTCGGCTCCGCATTGCACTGGTGGGCACGAACCAAACCCGACCACCCTGCGATCCTCCTCGGCACCGACCGGCTCAGTTATCGGGAACTGCACGACTGGTCCGGACGGTTGGCACGGCGCCTGGCCGACGATGGCGTAAAGCCCGGTGACCGCGTCGGGCTGCTGGCACCCAACGCATTGCAATGGCCGGTGGCGGCGCTGGCGATCATGAAGGCCGGGGCGGTGCTGGTGCCGTTCAATGCCCGCCTCAAGCCCGCCGAGGTACGCAAGATCGCCGACGACGCCGGACTGAGCCTGATGATCGCCGCACCCACCCATACCGCCCTCGCACACGAGGCACGGCAAGCGGGCCGCGAATTCGTCGTGCTGTCCTTTGACAGTGTCGACGCCGAGCGATCCGGCGAACCCGACGATTTTCGTATCGATCGTGCCGGCGAAGACGCGATCGCGGTGATCTTCACCAGCGGATCCACCGGCCTGTCCAAGGGTGTCATCCTGACCAACAACACCCTGCTGGCCATCGTGCTGGAGAACACCCTGACCGAGGAGGGCTTCCGGCCGGGCACGGTGACGTTGCTGGTGTTGCCGCTGGCGTTCACCCCGGGCCTGGTGTACGGGCTGTTGATCACCACGGTGCTGGGCGGCACCCTCGTCGTCGAACCGGAGCTCAACCCGTCCCGCGCGGTCAACCTGATCCAAGAGCACTCGGTGCGCGCGATCTTCGGGGTGCCGCTGATCTTTGAATCCCTCTCTCGTGCAGAAGGATTCGACGATGCCGATTTGAGCTCGCTGCAGACCGCGATCGTCGGCGGCGCCGCCGTGCCGACCGACCTACTGAGGCGTTGGGCTGACAAAGGGGTGCTGCTGCGCCAGATCTACGGGATGACGGAGGCGGGGGGCGTCGCGACCGCGACGCAGCGGGCCGAGGCGTTGGACCACCCCGATTCGTGCGGCATCGGCTCGATCTTCACCGAAGTGGCGGTGATGGCGGACGACGGGTCGCTGGCCGCGCCGGGGCAGGAGGGCGAGATCGTAGTGCGCGGCCCCGGGGTCACTCCCGGCTACTGGGAAGATCCGGAGTCCACAGCGGCCGCGATCCGTGACGGCTGGCTGCACAGCGGAGATCTGGGAACGCGCGACGAATGCGGGCGCATCACCTTCGTCGACCGCATCAAAGACCTGATCATTTCTGGCGGAATCAACATCTCACCGGTGGAGTTGGAGTCGGTAATCGCCGGGCTGGACGGCGTCGCCGAGGTCGCCGTCATCGCCGCCTCGGACCCGCGCTTCGGCGAGACGCCCGCCGCAATCATCACGGTGACACCGGACGCCGCTGGCCTCGACGAGGCCGCGGTGATCGCGCACTGCGAACAATTGCTCTCCGACTACAAGGTGCCGCGGTATGTGGTGCTGCGGTCGGAGCCACTGCCGCGGCTGCCCAGCGGGAAGATCGCCAAACAGGCGGTGCGGGAGGAATATCGAGACATCGGCCAACGGTTTACCCGGGCCCGCTGAAGCGCGGCGGGGCAGGCCCCGACGGCGCCGACGATCCTGGCGCCCGTGAAATGCCGAAACGGTTTGTGCTGCCGGCGTTTGTGCCGATCGGCCGTCAGCGGCCGGTGACGCCGTATAGAAGCATCTGCACCGTCTCCTCGATCTGGCGGCCTCTTCCGGGGCGACGCACGTCGGATGGAAAGAGCCAGTCGTCGAGCAGCACCAGTGACAGCACCGAGCCGACGGACACGGCGACGGTCACCGGGGCATCTAATTCACGGAAGTGCCGCGCAGCCCCATGCTCCTGCAGCACTACCTCCACGGCGCGCAGATTATCCGCGAGCTTGCGGCTTACCCGCGCTGCTACCTCGGTCAGCGTCGGCTCACCGCCCTTGACGCTGGCGGCCACTAGCGTGCGAAATAATTCCTTATGTTCGGAGGCCAGGCCGTAGAAGCCTTTGACGAACGCACGCGCGATTTGCGTGGGATCGGTTTCCGACGTCACGCTGGCGTTCCAGGTCTTGGCCCAGTTGTTGACGAAGTCGGAGAACGGCGAAAGGATCGTCGTCTCGAACAGCTCCGCCTTGCTTCCGAAATTGCGAAATAGAACCGATTCGCCGACACCGGCCGCCTCGGCGATCTGACGCGTCGTGGTGCCGTGATAGCCCTGCTCTGAAAACAGGCGATGTGCCGCTTTCAGGACGAGCTCTCGGATCTCGTCGGCGCCGCGGCGTCCGTTTCGAGGGTTTGGCACAGGATTGTCCCTACTTAACGACATTTTCACTGACTTTAACCCCGAGTCGCCTTCGGACATGAGCGTCTATGCGGTGTCGGCGTGCGGCAAGGTGCCCGCCCACCCCGTCCGGGCTGTCCCGGTTCGGCGTGCTGAATGTGTACGTGCCCTATCGTAAGCGTCACTTACCAACTAAGCTAGTGTCACTTATCATCGTCTACTTGGGAGTGAAGACTGATGGCGAAACAGATTGAGCTGGACTCCGGCCTGGCCAAGGCCGCCGTCTGGTCGGGCATCGCGCTGATCGTGGCGATGATCGTGGCTCAGGGGTTCATGATGCATTTCATCCCGCCACCATCGCCCGCGTTGTCGGCGAAGGAGCTTGCCCAAAGGTTCATAGATCGACGTAACGAGATTCGCCTGGGCTGTTTGATCCAGTGCATCTTCTGGTCGTTTTGGGCGACGTGGTGCATGGCGATCACCATCTTCATCCGCAAGATGGAGCGCGGCTGGCCGATCCTGACGTACACATCGATCGCCTTGCAGGGCGGCGGCTATGTCTTCTTCATCCTGATCCCGATGACGTGGGGTGTCATCGCGTTTCGGCCGGAGTCGCTCGACCCGGCGGTGATGCAGATCATGAACGACTGGGTATGGTTCGACTTCCTGTTCACCTGGCCGCCATTCGCGTTGTGGATGGCCGTGATCGGCCTGGCAATCATCAAGGACCACAATGTGCCTACGTTGTATCCGCGCTGGGTCGCCTACCTGAACTTCTGGTGCGCAATCCTGATCTTCCCGGCCGGGCTGATCGTGTTCTTCCACGACGGGTTGTTCGCCTACAACGGTGTCGGCGCCTTCTGGATCCCGTTCGCGATCTTCTTCGGGTGGATGATCGCGATGTCGGTGCTCACCCTGCAAGCCATCGACAGGCAGAAGACAAACCGGTCCGAGGACCGACGAGCGATGGCCGCGGTCTGAGGTCGTGCTGCGGGGGTGGGCGCGGGCGCCCCCGCAATTCGCCCTTCGACAGACCAAGCGCCGTTTGACCAGGAAGCACAGCCGCGTGCAACGCACAACCACACAGCCGACAGCGCCTCCCGCCGAGAAGAAGACGAAGAGGGTCCCCGGCGAAGAAGGCGTCTGGATCTTCATCCTCGGCGACATCTGCGTTTTCGCCGTTTTCTTCACGTACTACCTGATCCAGCGCAGCAAGCATGTCGATCTGTTCGACCAATCTCAGGCCACCCTGAACAAGAACCTCGGCGCCATCAACACGGTCTTCCTGCTGATCAGTTCGCTGTTTGTCGTGTTGGCCGTCCGCGCGATGCGCGTGGACGAGCGGACGCTCGCGCAGCGGCTGATCCTCGGCGCGTTTCTCTGCGGCGTGGCGTTCATCGTCGTCAAGGCTTTCGAGTACTCCGAACGGGTTGCCGCACAACAGATCCCGACTACGAACAGTTTTTACCTGCTCTATTTCGTGCTGACCGGCTTGCATCTCTTCCACCTGATCATTGGCTTGGGTGTGCTCACCGCGCTATTCCTCTTGGCCCGTCGGACCGAGCTGTCCAAAAACCAGTGGGCATTCTTCGAGGGCGGCGCGTGCTTTTGGCACATGGTCGATCTGCTGTGGCTGGTCCTTTTCCCGCTGATTTTCTTGGTCAGGTAAGACGATGACGGCCTTGCTTCGCACGCCGGCGACGGCGGTATGGGTGGTCTTGATAACTGCCACCGCCCTGTCCTGGACGCTCGGAATTCAGCACGGAACGCACGATCACCAGCTGGCGAGCGTGCTCATCCTGCTGATCGCGTTCATCAAAGTCCGCCTGGTCGGCATGTACTTCATGGAGCTACGGGAGGCGCCCAATGTCTTGCGAGGGTTGTTCGAAACGTATTGCCTCGTCGTGTGCGCGTTGCTGGTGGGAGTGTTCCTCTTCCGTTGAGTCGATAACAAGTTAGAGAGGTCGCGATGGAAGCACGAGTGCAGCGGGTTCTGATCTGGACAGGGCCGGCGATGATCGTCCTCTGGCTGGGCGCCTTCCTGTTCGTCGCCGGGTTCATCCCGCCGTCGGCCCCAAAGGCCAGCGCAGCCGACATCGTCGCGCTGTATGCGGGACACCCGAACGCCATCAAGCTCGGGATGGTCATCTCGATGGCCGGCTCGGCTCTGCTGGTTCCGTGGGCGGTGGCGATCTCGGGGCAACTGAAACGGATCAAGGGCGCCAAGGCCCTCGCGGACACGCAGATGGTTTCGTGCGCGCTGCTGTCGTTGGAATTCATCACGCCGATCGGCATCTGGATGGCGGCGAGCTTTCGTTACGACGACCGCGCGGCCGACGTCACCCGCACGCTCCACGACGTCGGCTGGATCCTGTTCATGACCGTGATCTGGTCGCTGTGGGTGCAGCTTCTTGCGATCGCCGCGGCGATCCTGATCGACCGCCGCGACGAGCCGGCACTCCCGCACTGGCTCGGATATTTGAACTTGTGGGTGGCACTGCTCATCGTCCCCGCCGGCCTGGTCCTGTTCTTCAAGCAGGGCCCGTTCGCCTGGACGGGCATTCTCGGGCTCTACATCCCGCTCACGGGATTCGTCATCTGGATGATGTCGATGACGATCACCATCCACCGAAAGCTCTCCCGAGAGATCGAAACCGCGTCGGCGTCGGCGGCTTTGGAACCGGCGTTGACGGCGTAGCCGAAACGGCGAGAAGACCCAGCGCCTCCCTCTAGGAGGCCGTCGACTTCTCGAGATCGGTTGCCGCCAAGTCCAAATGCCCCCAATGCTGCGGCGGCGGCGCCGTGTCCGGCACGGTCGGTGCCGCGCCTCGCAGGAAACTACGGATGGCTTCGGCGAACGCCCCCGCCGCGGACCGGTGGTTGGCAGCCACCGCCGTGACCAGCGCGGGTTCGGTGGCGGGATTGGCGTTGGCGAATGGGGCGCCTCCCCCGGCGTCGCCGTGCATCGCCTCGGTGATGCCGGCACCCAAAGTCAACTTGTCCAGCCCGTCAAGGATCAACACCACTTGTTCCGGCGGCACCCCGATCTCGATCAGATGCATCGCGGATTCGTTGTAGTTGCGAATCAACACATCGCGCGGCATGTATTGCAGCAGCAGGGGCACCGCATTGCGGTGCCGCAGCATCGATTCGCGAAACGCCAAACTCAGCGCCACAAGCCATTCGATCCAATTGGGCACCGACGTGGGATCGGGTAACCGCGTCTCCACCACTACCGCCCGGGCTACCGCTTTGAGGATCGCCGCCTTGTCCTCAAAGTGGTGATAAAGCGACGGCGCCTGCACGTTGAGTTCCCGTGCGAGCCGGGGCAGGCTGAGCGCGTCCAGGCCCTCCGTGTCGATGATGCGCAACGACGCCTCCACCACGGCTTCGCGGCGTATTAGCGGCTTGGAGGGTCGGGGCATGAGCACATTATCGGATATTGGCCCGGAAAAGCACCAATAGTCGAGCTCAGAAACCTAATAACGACAGGTTTTCGCTTCTCTAGCCGAAGCTGGGCTGCAACAAACGGTCCCCCTCGGTGCGCTCGACGGCACGGCTGGCGCGCAACATGAGCCATGTCATGGTCACCATCCAGGCGAAGAACGACACACACAGCACCCACCAGGCCAGGATTCCGTTCCAGGCCAAGGGTCCGGCATGCACGAACACGACGAAACTGCCCGGCGCAACGCCCAGGGCGGTCCAAATGTTCAGATAGGCGCACCAGCGCGGCAACAGCGGCTGCAGACGATGATCCTGAAACACGACGATTGCGATGATCGCCATCTGGACCATCGCCGTTCCGACGATCCCGACATACGGCAACCACGCGAGGTCGTTGAGCATCTGAAGCACCTCCGGGCTGCGCCCGCTCCGATAGGCGGCCGTCTGCCAAACCAGTTGCGGGAAGAGGAACTCGAGGATCAGACACGAGCCGGCGATCAACTGCGCCGTCGCCAGCGGCGAATCACCGCCGGCGATCCGGCGGATCTGATGGGTCAGCGCCGCGACGAAGAACGCCAGGAATGGTGCGGCCGCGCAGGTGATCCAGATGCCGATCCGGATCCGGCCGCGTCGCTCGGCGAACATCCGCGCGACCGCGTCGGCGGTCATGCTTGGCGAGGGCGGAGGGATGAAACCAGCGACCAGGGCGAAGCCGATCAGGAAGACCGGAGCGAAAGTGATTCCGCCCCATATGCATAGCCGCTGTTGACGTTCCGTCATGGCTACCTCTTTCTATATCGGAGCATCAGGACAGGGTGTGGCTCGAGATCAACCGCTCGGCGGCCCGTAGACCGGATATCGTCGCCGATTCCAGGTTTTGGAAAGCCTGGGAATCGCCGGCCAGCTGTACCCGCCGATCCTGGTCGCACAGCTGCCGGAACCGGCCAAGGTGGCGGTAGAAGCCGACCGTGGTGTATTCCTCGCGCCACCGGTAGACATCGGCGAACTCGACGTGATCGGTTGTGCCCGGCAGGATCCGTTCGACGGCGCCGAGCATGGCCCGGCGGATCTGGTCGTCGTCGTGGTCCCAGTGCTCGGCGCTCCACGAATCCAGCGCCGCGACGGTAAGCAACCCCTTGCCCGCGGGCGCGCGGCCTGGCGCCTTGTGGTGGTCTAACATGATTCCGGTGAGAAACGGATGGCTGGCCCGCGGGACCAGAATGTAGGTCGACTTCACGTGACGCGGCGGCCGGGACAGGCCGACCTTGAGGATCAGGAGCTTTCCGTTGCGCACCCTGTCGAGAAACGACCGCCGCCAGTCGTCCAGTCCGGTCAGGATCCGTGCGCTCGTCTGCCCAGGTGTCGCGATCACGCATGCCGCCGCGTCGTCGACGTGCTCGACGCCGCCCTGGTCCGCCCAGGTGACTGTGACACCATCGCTGTTGTCCTCGACCGAGATAACCTCTGCGCCGACTTCGGCTTTCGCGTCGCGGGCCAGCCGGTCCGTGTAAGAACCCATGCCGCCGCGGAAACTGACCAGTTTCGCGCCCCCGAACAGCGCCAGGATCGCCAAGAAGTCGGCCCGCGAAGCCGTGTCGCCGCTCGTGGCGGCGATGCCGCGCAGCACCGTCTCCGTGAGGTACTCCCTGAGCTCGGGACTCAGCCGCGAGCGCGACCATGCCGAAATCGTCTCGCTGTCATAGGGACCCACCTCGGGCATCCGCGCGTAGCCGGCTTTTCGGGCGCGCGCCAATTCGGGAACGAGTTTGATCGCCTCCGCTTTCGCCCGGATCGAGAGCAGCCGGGTGCGGGCAAGGGAGGAAACGAGGTGATTGCCATCCAGATCGTGGATCACCCCGTCCCGGACGACGCCGAGGATGAATCCACCCGGGACGATTTCGTCGGCCATTCCGATGTCGGCTGCGGTGGCCAGCAGCGTCCGGTGGGTGGTCGGCAGGAAGAACGCACCCTCGTCGACGACGAAGCCGTCCCGGTGCGAGGTGCGCATCTTTCCGCCCACCCGGTCGCCGGCCTCCAGCACCCGGACCGAAACGCCGGCCCGCGACAGCCGGTGCGCGGCGGCCAAACCCGAGGGGCCCCCTCCGACGACGATGACGTCGTCCGTCATGTCAGCCCTACCGCTTGAACGCGTCGATGATCTGCAGGTAGCAGTCTTCGGACTCCTCGGCGGTAAACGGCGGCACGTAGGACGTGTGCAGAGCCAGATGCGGTAAACCCTTGTAGTTGTCCAGTTTCTGGCGGCACTCCTCGGGTGTCCCAGTGATGGAGAACAACTCGACAAGCTCTTCGGGCGTGTCCTCGAACGCCGCCAGCCCCTTCTGCATCATCGATACGCGCAATCCGTTGACCAGGTCCTGCACGCCCTCAATTTCGGCGACCACGTCGGAGATCGGGTGCGCGATATAGAACCCGACGTGCTTCTTGGCGCGGGCCAGCGCGACGTCGCGGTCCGGGTGCACACAGCAGATGACCTCGCAGGCCAGGTCCAGCGCCTCTGGGTCGCGGCCAGCCGAGCGCGCGCCCTCGCCGATGTTGGGCAGTACGACCTGTTCGAAAAACTTTGGCGTCCAGAGGTATCCGATCCATCCGTCGGCCTTCGCCCCGGCAAGTTTCAGCAGCGCGGGGCGCATGCCGGCGAGCAGGATCGGAATCTGTGGCCGGACCATCTCGCGCAGGCCCCAGGGGTTGATGGGGGGCGCGGCGAACTGATAGTGGGCGCCGGAGAAGCCGTCCACCTGCTCGCCCGCCAGATACGCCCAGGAGCTGCGCAGTGCATCAATGTACTCACCGATGCGTCGGACCGGGGTCTTGAAATCGGTCGAGTGGAAGGCGCCGAGGAATTCCGGCACCCCGGTTCCCAGACCGAGTTTCATTCGCCCGCCGGACAATTCGTCGACATCGGCGGCGGCGTTGGCCGCCTCGAACGGAGACCGCGTGAACGCGGTCGCGAGCCCGGTGCACAGCTCCGCAGTCGACGTGGTCAGTGCCGACGTGCACAGCATCGCGAAGGGGTTTCGGTACAGCTCGTAGCTCCACACCGACTCGAAGCCCGCCTCGTCTGCCATTCGCGCGTACTCCGGTATGCGCGCGAGCGATGCCGTGCGACTGGGCATCGTAATACCGAGCTTCAATCCCCTACCCCTCTCACGTTGAACTGCCGACGGTCTCGTACAACGCGGGCATGACCGTCCGCGCGAAGCGCTCCTGGTTGGCCACCGCGACGTCGGGAGCCAGGTTCCCGAACGCCGAAACCACGATGAGGCCGCCGGCGTCGGTGCGCCGCACGATCTCTCGGGTCTGCTCGATGACTTCCTCGGGCGTTCCCCACGGCTGCAGCTCGGCCAGGAAGTGCGCGAACTGCTCGCGACCGTGCTTGGCGATCGTGCGCGCGATGTTGCCGTAATACTCGTAGCCCGGGATGGAAGCCATCGCCTCGTCGGCAAACCCGTAGTGCTCGATCGTCGACCGGTAGTAGGCGACGACCTGCTCGAACAGCTGGGCCGCCATGTCCCGGTCCTCGTGACAGGCGTTGAAGATCACCACCATCGGCCTGGGTGGGTCGCCGTCGCGGTATCGGCGGTAGTGCTCGCCGTAACGCTCGAGATCGCCCACCGTCTGATCCCACGGCTTCTGCAAAAAGATCATGATCCCGGCGCCGAGCCGCGCCATCACCTCGGCGGACTCCGGCGAGATCGAGGAGGCGAAAACGCGCCCGCGCAGGGGCGCCAACGGCGCCGGCCGCAGCTCGACACCACGAATGCTTCCGGTCTCGAACGCGTCCAGCAGCTCGGCGGCGTATTCGTCGAAGAGCTGTCGCGATCGCGCCATCTCGACGCCGAAGCCGTCGAACTCCTGGCGCGCCAGACCGCGGCCCATGCCCAGGATCAGTCGTCCTCCCGACAGATGGTCGAGCACGCAGCCGTGCTCGGCCAGCCGGATCGGATCGTGCCACGGCAGGACGGACACCATCGTGCCGAGCTGCACGCGCTGCGTCCGGGCCGCGACCCACGTCAGGAACTGCAGCGGGTCCGTCGACATCGAATAGCCGGCGAAATGGTGCTCGACCGCCCACACCGAATCGAAGCCGAGGTGTTCGGCGCGGTCGGCGAGTGCCATCTCGGTTCGCCAGACGTCGTGATCGGCCCGCCCGTCGAGGTTCTGAAAGAAATGACCGTGCCCGATGCGCATCGGTCAGCCCCGTTCCCGGCGGCTCTGCGATAGCTGAACGAGCGTAAACGTCCGGCGACAGTGGCGCATGTGAAGCACCCTAGCAGCGATTCGAAATTTCGTGACCGATCGTTCTCATTTTTTGTTAGGATGACCGCGTGAACGATCTGGTCACCAGCTTGGGCGTCAACCCGTCCAGCGATCTCAGCGTCTTCCTGTTCTGCGCGATCTTCACCTTCGCGGTGGTGACGATCCTGTGGGGGGTCGGCCTGATTCAGGGCAACCACTCGATGATGGACGGCTGGTACGGATTCGCCTACGCCGTTCCGGCGTTGTTCGCGTACCTGATCGTCGGCGCCCAGTCGGTCACCGCGGCGTTAGTGCTGTTCATGGTGATGCTGCACGGCGGCCGGCTGGGGTGGTATTTGGCGGCGCGCTGGCGCCGCTACGTGCCCGTCTACGGCGGCGACCCGCGCTACCTGAACTTCGTTAAGGAGATGTCTCCAGGCTACTGGTGGAAAAGCTTCTTCCGGGTGATGGAGCCCCAGGCGGTCATCATCGTGCTGATCGGCATGCCCGCCGTCGTCGGGATCCTGAAGAACCGGGCGCCCAATGGCGGCATCAGCCTGCTCGCATTCGTCGGCCTGCTGGTGTTCATGGTCGGCTTCTACTTCGAGACCGTCGCGGATGCGCAACTGCAGGCCTTCCTCGCGCTGGATCAGCGCCCGCGCTACCTCAACACCGGAGTGTGGAAGCACAGTCGCCACCCGAACTACTTCGGCACCAACACGGTCTGGTGGGGCATGTGGCTGGTGGCCGTCGCGGGTAACCCGGCCTGCTGGTGGACGGTGGCGGGCCCGATCATCAACACGATCATGCTGACCTCGGTGCTGGGTTCGGCGTTCCAGGACAACTACATGGGCGTCCGGCCGGAGTATCAGGAGCTGATGGCCCGCACCCGCCGATTCCTGCCGCTTCCGTTGTCCGCCGACGCCCTCGCGCGCAACCAGGCCCGGCTGGCCGAGCAGCGCAACAAGGCAACCGCCGCCTGACGTGTACGACGCCATCGTCGTCGGCGGCGGCCACCACGGCCTGACCTGCGCCACCTATCTCGCCCGGGCCGGAAAGCGCGTGGTGGTCCTGGAGCGAAACCCATGGCTCGGCGGGATGACCTACTCGCGCGAAACGGTTCCGGGGGCACCGGGATTCGTGATGAATCCCTGCGCGGTGGACCTGCTGTTCACCAACTTGGAGCCGTCCATCATCACCGAGCTCCGGCTGGAAGCGTTCGGGCTGCGCCAGGCCAGTCCCGAGCCGTGGGGCGCCTACCTCGGGCCGGAAGGCCAATCGATCGGGCTGTGGCGCTCGCTCGATCGCACCGTCGAGGAGATCCGGCGGTATTCGAAACGAGACGCCACCAAGTTCGCCCAACTATGCGAGATGTGGTGCGACTTCTGGTATGTGGCGGCGCCATACCTGATGGACCACCCGACCCGCCCGCGGGCGAAGACGATCGCCGAGCTGGGTTGGCGAGCGGTGCGCAAGCGGCGCAACCTCGCGCCCGTCGCGCGCATGCTGATGGCGTCCCCGCATCAACTCATCGAGACGATGTTCGAGTCCGACGAGGTGAAATCGCTGCTGGCGATCTACGCCTCGGGATCGGAAGCCCCACTGCGGGAACCGGGATCGGGAGCGGTGCTGGGTGTGATCATGCTGCACATCGGATGGGGCATCAAACGTCCAGTCGGCGGCATGGCCGAGTTCACCGCCGCGCTTGCCGCGTGCCTGCGCCATCACGGCGGCGAGGCCCGCACCGACGCGGCGGTCGAAGAGATCTTGGTGCGCGGCGGCCAGGCGGCCGGGGTGCGGCTGGCCAACGGCGAAGTACTGCACGCAAGCCAGGTCGTCGCCGCGGTCGACCCGATCACGTTGATGTGCAAGCTGGTCGACCCCGCCCACGTCTCCGATGAGGTGCTCGACGAAGTCCGCAACATCAGCGTCAACGGGTGGGGCATCAACAACGCCAAGATCGACGTGGCGCTATCGCGCCGCCCAAAGCTGTTGTGCGACAGGCCAGAACTGTGGGGCAGCTACATGCTCATCGGCGATGACAAGGACTACGTCGACCGCGCGCTCGACGGTGCGATGCACGGCGCGATTCCGCCCGAGACCCCGATGTGGGCGCTGATGCCGTCGGC
>NZ_LZKE01000082.1:0-1335 GCF_001672675.1 Mycobacterium sp. E2327 | reverse complement strand
CTCAGTGTCAGGGTGAGAATGCCGCGTGGCGGCGTGTCTTCGTGACAGAGGCCCGCGCGTGGTGTTGGTTCCGGATCACCGGTGTCTGGCTCAATTTTGCGTTGCCGCCTGCGGGTTGGCGTTGAGCAGTACTGCCGGCACCGGTGAGACGGACCGGCCGGCGTGACTTGATAGGAGCGTGGCTTCGCCCCGACTGAGATGTGTCCGCCGACCGGCCCGACCTCAACACCCCTGTCCAAGAAGTGAAGGAGGCAACCACCATGGTTGTTGTTGGAGCCGATGTACACAAGCGCAAACACACCTTTGTCGCGGTCGATGAGGTCGGTCGCAAGCTTGGCGAAAAGACCGTCAAGGCCACCACCGCTGGTCACAGTCTGGCCATCATGTGGGCCCGCGAGCAGTTCGGTACCGCGCTGATCTGGGGCATCGAGGACTGTCGCAATATGTCCGCGCGGCTCGAGCGCGACTTGCTGGGCGCCGGGCAGCAGGTGGTCCGGGTGCCAACGAAGTTGATGCACGCGGTGCGTAAGTCGGCGCGCAGCCGGGGTAAGTCCGATCCGATCGATGCCCAAGCGGTGGCGCGGGCGGTGCTGCGCGAACCCGACCTGCCGATCGCCTCCCATGATGAGACCTCGCGGGAGTTGAAATTACTCACCGATCGACGTGATGTCCTTGTTGCTCAACGCACGTCGACGATCAATCGGCTGCGTTGGCATGTCCATGAACTTGACCCCGAGCGTGGGCCTGCACCACGGGCGCTAAGAGGGGTCAAACACCAGCAAGCCCTGGCGGCCTGGCTTGACACCCAGCCAGGCGTGGTGGCCGAAGTGGCGCGCGCCGAGCTGGCCGATGTCATCCGGCTCACCACCGACATCGACGCACTGGAAAAGCGCCTCGGTGAGCGGGTCCGCGACGTGGCTCCCACGCTGCTGGACATTCCCGGCTGCGCAGAGCTGACTGCGGCCAAGATCGTCGGCGAAGCCGCCGCAGTGGACAGGTTCAAAAGCGAGGCCGCCTTCGCCTCCCATGCCGGAGTGGCGCCCATTCCGGTGTGGTCCGGCAACACCGAAGGCCAAGTGCGGTTAAGCCGCTCGGGTAACCGCCAACTCAACACCGCCATCCATCGCATCGCCCTCACCCAGATCCGCACCACCAGCAGCGAAACCCACGCCTATTACCAACGGCTCATCGCCGGGGGAAAAACCAAGGCTGCAGCACGACGCTGCATCAAACGCCGCATATCTCGCATCGTCTACAGCCGACTCCTCAAGGACTACCAAGCCCGCACCCAACACACCCAACCCACCGCGGCTTGACATAGGAGCTATTGCTCGC
>NZ_LZKE01000081.1:0-14465 GCF_001672675.1 Mycobacterium sp. E2327 | reverse complement strand
CACGTGGATGACCGTCAATTCGACTCGGTCGCAACACTTTTCACCGAGACCGCCGAGCTGACGGTGCCCGACCCGCCGGACGCGCTGGCGCCGGTTCATTCCCACCGCGGCCGCGAGGCCATCGGCGCCGCGGTGGCCGCCGTCGCCGCGGTCACCCGCACCGAACACGCCATCGTCGGTGAGGTGTACGAGGAGACGGAAACGGGCGGAAGCGCCGCCGGGCGGGTCGGGCACCGTCAGCTCGGCGGTCTCGGTGAAAAGTGTTGCGACCGAGTCGAATTGACGGTCATCCACGTGAGCCGCGTACCGGTGCACCAGATCGCTGAGGGCCGCGCGGTCGCCCGCCGAGAGGGTCACGAGCTCAACGACAGCCGCTGGGCGCACGCCGACAGGACGTCCTTGGCCTCCTCGATGTCGGCGGTCGGGGGCATCGACAGCACGATCCGGTCGGCCCCCTGATCGGCGAGGGCGCCGGCGCGCTCGGCATCGATCTTGGTGACGGCGTGGCCCAGCGATACCTCCAGCGCCGCCGGGTCTCGGCCGGCCGCCGCCGCCTCGTCGCGCATCAGGGCGATCAACGACGCGAGCTCCGGGCCGGCCACGCCGAGCGGCTGCAGGCCGTCGCCGAACCGCCCGGCCCGGCGGGCCGCCGCCTTGCTATGGCCCCCGATGTAGATCGGAAGGCGTTCCCTGGCAACGGGTTTGGGACAACACACGACGTCGTCGAAGTGGAAGAATTCGCCGTGGTGCGACACCCCCTGCGGCGTGTCGGCCCACAGCGCCCGCAATACGGCCAGCTGCTCGTCGGCCCGCCTGCCCCGGCTGTCGAATTCCGTGCCGCACGCCTCGATTTCTTCTTTGAGCCAGCCCACCCCGACGCACAGCCGCAGCCGTCCGCCCGAGAGCGCGTCGACCGTCGCCGCCCGCTTGGCGAGTACCACCGGGTGGTGGTTGGGCAGCACCAGCACCCCGGTGGCCAACCGCAGCCGGCTGGTTTGCCCGGCCAAGAAGGCAAGCATGTCGAGCGGGTCGGGTATCGGGCAGTCGGCGGCCAGCCCGACCCGCCCCGAGCTGTCGTAGGGGTAGACGCTGTCGTAGCGGGTGGCCAGCACGGTGTGCTCGACGACCACGATCGATTCGAACCCGCACCGGTCCAGGTGGCCCGCAAAGCTCGCCATCCAGTTCGGATCCGCGGTGACGCCTTCGGCGACGGGGGCCAGGACCGCGATTTTCGGGGAAGCCGTCATGGCAACCGAAGCTAACAGGTGGTGGTTACTGGGGCGCCGCGATCGCCTCTCGGACGGCCTCGGCCAGCGCGGCCGCCCGCCGATCGGTGAAAACGTCCTCGAGCAGCACCGGCTTGCCGTCGGGGCCGGTCAGCGGGACCCGCCAGTTCGGGTACTCGTCGGTGGTGCCCGGCTGGTTCTGGGTGCGCCGGTCGCCGACCGCGTCGGTCAGCGCCACCCCCAGCAGCCGCGACGGCGTCCGGCCCAGGTATCGGTAGAGGGCGAGAATCACCTGCTCCGGGTCGTCGTGAGCGTCAACGCCGTCGCCGAGCAGGCCGACCCGGCGCAGCTCGGCGATCCAGGCCGCCAGCTCGGCCCGGTCGGATTCGAGCTCGACCTCCACCGGCCGGGTCAGCAGCCCCAGGGACTCCCGCAGCCGGACATGGTCGCCGGCCAGGTAACCGGCCGTCGGCGGCAGATCGTGGGTGGTGACCGACGACAGGCAATACTCGCGCCAGCGCTCGGCCGGCAGCGGGCCGCCGTTCCCGTCGCGATCCAACTCGAACCACAGGATCGAGGTGCCCAGCACACCCCGTAATAAGAGGTAGTCGCGGACCCACGGTTCGACGGTGCCGAGGTCTTCGCCGACGACGAGCGCTCCGGCGCGGTGGGCTTCCAGGGCGACGATGCCGATCATCGCTTCGTGGTCGTAGCGCACGTAGGTGCCCTCGGTCGGCGGGGCGCCCCCCGGGATCCACCACAGCCGGAACAAGCCGATGATGTGGTCGATGCGGACGCCGCCGGCGTGCCGCAGCACGGCGCGGATCAGCGCCCGAAAGGGGCGGTATTCGCACTCGTCCAGCCGGTCCGGACGCCACGGCGGCTGTGACCAGTCCTGGCCGAGTTGGTTGAACTCGTCCGGCGGCGCGCCGGCCGTCACGCCCAGCGCCATCACGTCCTGCAGGGCCCAGGTGTCGGCGCCGTTGGGATGCACGCCGACGGCCAGGTCGTGCATGACGCCCAACGCCATCCCCGCGCGTATCGCCTGGGATTGGGCCGAGGCGAGCTGCTCGTCGAGTTGCCACTGCAGCCAGCGGTGGAAATCGATGGCGTCCGAATTCCGTTCGACGAAGCCCTCGACGCCGGTGGCGCCGGGGTGCCGCAGCGACTCCGGCCAGCGGTGCCAGTCGTCGCCGTATTCCTCGGCCAGCGCACACCAGGTGGCGAAGTCGTCGAGCGCCCGGCCTTCCCGATCGCGGAACGCGGCGTAGCCCAGCTCACGGCCCGCCGAGCGGGGCACCCGATGCAGCAACCGCAGCGCCTCGCGCTTGGCCGCCCAGGCGCCGTCGCGGTCGATGGCGTCGATTTTTCCCGCCCGGTGTTGGACGTCCGAACGCAGCCGGCGCACCCGGCCCCGCTTGGTCAGGTCGGCGTATTCGGGGATCGCCTCGACGCGAAGGTAGAGCGGGTTGAAGAAGCGGCGCGACGTGGGCAGGTACGGCGACGGCTCCATCCGGCTGCCTACGCCGGCCGGCCCGGAGAATCCAGCGGCGTGCAGGGGGTTCACCAGCAGGTAGTCGGCGCCGTGTCGGGACGCCGACCACACCGCGAGGTCGCCGAGGTCGGTGAGGTCGCCGACACCCCACGACTGCCGCGACCGCACGCTGTAGAGCTGCGCGGCCAGACCCCACGCGCGGCGCGCGCCGAGCTGCTCCGGTAGCCCGAGCCAGTCCGGCGTGACGATCAGCGCGGTGCTCGTCTCGGAGTCGCCGGAACGCAGGTGGACGCGGTGGTATCCGACCGGCAGGTGCGCCGGCAGGACGAAGCTGGCCTCACCGATCCAGCGCCCGTCCAGATCGAACGGCTGGGTGAAGTTGTCGACCTGTACCACCCCGCCGCGCACGGTGCCGTCCTCGAGCTGCAGCCACACTTCGGCGGGATGGCCGTGCGTCACGTGCACCCAGAACCGGATCTGCTCACCGGTTCGCCCGACGATGGTCGCCGGCATCCGGCGCTCCCAATACGACCGCCGCTGCGCGGTCAGCGCGACGTTTCGCTCTTGCTCGGTGCCGGCGGCGACGCCGAGCGCGGCAAGCACCGCCACCAGTGTGTGTTCACCGACGAGCACGCGCCGACCGGTCCAGTCGTCGTACTCGGTGGCGATGCCGAAGCGGCGGGCGAGTTCGACCAGCGAGGGCGCGAGCTCAGTCATGTCGCCCATCTTGCTTGAGAAGCCGTTCCATCGCCTCATCGCCGAGCCGGACGGCGAAGCTGGGCATTCGACAGGACTAAGTGGCCGTCCCCGGTTAACATGCCCATTGAAGACGTGAGGAATCCAGCCGGGGGATGAGTGGGGAACAGCAAGACTGCCAGCGGCGCTGCTGGCACGGTTCGCGACACTCACCACCCGAACGAGGCGGGATTCGTCTGGACGGCCAGATTGAATCGAAGTGAACGCGCATCCGAACGCGTGGCGAGGTGTGTGGGCGTCCCTTACGGTTGTCACGGTTGTCGAAGCAATTCGCGCCCGGATATTTTTCAAGGACAATGTCCAGGCGTTCTAGCAGACCGGATGGTGAATTAACGTGGCGGAAGAGAGTCGCGGGCAGCGGGGGTCGGGGTACGGCCTTGGGTTGTCGACCAAGACCCAGGTAACCGGCTACCAGTTCCTGGCCCGGCGGACCTCGATGGCACTGACCCGTTGGCGGGTCCGCATGGAGATCGAGCCCGGCCGCCGGCAGACGCTGGCCCTGGTGGCATCGGTTTCGGCCGGGTTGGTGATCTGCCTGGGCGCCCTGCTGTGGTCGTTCATCAGCCCGTCCGGCCAGATCAACGAGTCGCCGATCATCGCCGACCGCGATTCCGGCGCCCTCTACGTCCGCGTGGGTGACAAGTTGTACCCGGCTCTGAACCTGGCGTCGGCGCGGCTGATCACGGGGCGGCCGGACAACCCGCACCTGGTCCGGTCGAGCCAGATCGCGAGCCTTCCGCGCGGGCCCCTGGTGGGCATCCCGGGCGCGCCGTCGAACTTCGCCCCCAAGACCCCGTCCGCGTCGTCGTGGCTGGTGTGCGACACCGTCGCCGGATCGACCGGCGTCGGGGCGCCATCCGGGGTGACCGTGACGGTCATCGACGGAACCCCGGACCTCAGCGGCCACCGGCAGGTCCTGAACGGCTCGGACGCCGTGGTGCTGCGGTACGGCGACGACGCCTGGGTGGTCCGGCAGGGCCGCCGGTCGAAGATCGACGCGATGAACCGCTCGGTGTTGTTGCCGCTGGGATTGACGCCCGAGCAGGTCAGCATGGCGAAGCCGATGAGCCGCGCGCTGTACGACGCGCTGCCGGTGGGGCCGGAGCTGACGGTGCCCGAGATTCCCGGCGCCGGTGCCCCGGCCACGTTCGCGGGGGCGCCCGGCCCGGTGGGGACGGTGATCGTGACCCCGCAAATCAGTGGGCCGCAACAGTATTCGTTGGTGTTGGCCGACGGCGTTCAGACGTTGCCCCCGCTGGTGGCGCAGATCCTGCAGAACGCCGGCGGCCCCGGCAACAACAAGCCGGTGACGGTCGAACCGTCGGCCCTGGCGAAGATGCCCGTGGTCAACAAGCTGGACCTGTCGTCGTATCCCGACAACCCGCTGAACGTGATGGACATTCGGGAGAACCCGGCGACCTGCTGGTGGTGGCAGAAAACCTCCGGTGAGAACCGGGCCCGCATCCAGGTCATCTCCGGGTCGACCATTCCCGTCGCGTCCAAGGAGATGAGCAAGGTCGTGTCGCTGGTGAAGGCCGACACCACCGGCCGCGAAGCCGACCAGGTGTACTTCGGGCCCGATCACGCCAACTTCGTGGCCGTCACCGGCAACGACCCGGGCGCCAAGACCACCGAATCGCTGTGGTGGCTGACCGACGCCGGCGCGCGGTTCGGGGTCGACGACACCCGCGAGGCCCGCGAGGCCCTCGGCCTCAAGACCGCTCCTAGCCTGGCGCCGTGGGTGGCGCTGCGGCTGCTGCCACAAGGCCCGACCCTCTCCCGGGCGGACGCCTTGGTGGAGCACGACACCTTGCCCATGGACATGACCCCTGCAGAGTTGGTGGTACCCCGATGAAACGTGGATTCGCGCGCCCGACACCGGAGAAGCCCCCGGTCATCAAGCCGGAGAACATCGTCCTCCCGACCCCGCTGAGCATCCCGCCGCCGGAGGGCAAGCCGTGGTGGATCGTGGTGGTCGGCGTGGTCGTGATCGGCCTGCTGGGCGGCATGGTCGCGATGACCTTCGCCAGTGGCTCGCACGTCTTCGGCGGTGTCGGCGCGATCTTCCCGATCTTCATGATCGGCGGCATGGCGATGATGATGTTCGGCGGCCGCTTCGGCGGTCAGCAGCAGATGAGCCGGCCGAAGCTGGACGCGATGCGCGCCCAGTTCATGCTGATGCTCGACATGCTGCGCGAGACCGCGCACGAGTCGGCCGACAGCATGGACGCCAACTACCGCTGGTTCCACCCGGCGCCCGACACCCTGCCCGCCGCGGTGGGCTCGTCGCGGATGTGGGAGCGCAAGCCGGACGGCAAGGACCTCAACTTCGGTGTCGTCCGCGTCGGCGTGGGCATGACCCGTCCCGAGGTGACCTGGGGTGAGCCCCAGAACATGCCGACCGACATCGAGCTCGAGCCGGTGACCGGTAAGGCACTGCAGGAATTCGGCCGCTACCAGAGCGTCGTCTACAACCTGCCGAAGATGATTTCCCTGCTGGTCGAACCGTGGTACTCGCTGATCGGGGACCGCGAGCAGGTGTTGGGCCTGATGCGCGCGATCGTCTGCCAGCTGGCGTTTTCGCACGGCCCCGACCACGTGCAGATGGTCGTGGTCAGCTCCGACTTGGAGCAGTGGGATTGGGTGAAGTGGCTGCCGCACTTCGGTGACTCGCGGCGCCAGGACGCGGCCGGCAACGCCCGCATGGTCTACAGCTCGGTGCGCGAGTTCGCCGCGGAGCAGGCCGAATTGTTCGCCGGCCGTGGCTCTTTCACGCCCCGGCACGCCAGCTCGTCGGCGCAGACCCCGACGCCGCACACCGTGATCATCGCCGACGTCACGGACCCGCAGTGGGAGTTCGTGATCAGCGCCGAGGGCATCGACGGCGTGACGTTCTTCGACCTGACCGGCTCGTCGATGTGGGCGTCGGTCCCCGAGCGGACGCTGCGGTTCGACGAACGCGGCGTGATCGAAGCCCTGCCGCGCGACCGCGACACCTGGATGGTCATCGACGAGAAGCCGTGGTTCTTCGCGCTCACCGACCACCTGAGCATCGGAGAGTCGGAGGAGTTCGCCCAGAAGCTTGCCCGCTGGCGGCTGGCCGAGGCGTACGAAGAGATCGGTCAGCGGGTGGCCCACATCGGCGCCCGGGACATCCTGGCCTACTACGGGATCGACGATCCGGCCGACATCGACTTCGACTCGCTGTGGGGCAGCCGCACCGACGCGATGGGCCGGTCGCGGCTGCGCGCCCCGTTCGGCAACCGTTCGGACAACGGCGAGTTGCTGTTCTTGGACATGAAGTCGCTGGACGAAGGCGGCGACGGCCCGCACGGGGTCATGTCCGGTACGACCGGTTCGGGTAAGTCGACGCTGGTGCGAACCGTGATCGAGTCGCTGATGCTCGGCCACCCGCCGGAGGAGCTGCAGTTCGTGTTGGCCGACCTCAAGGGTGGTTCGGCCGTCAAGCCGTTCGCCGGTGTGCCGCACGTGTCGCGCATCATCACCGACCTGGAAGAAGACCAGGCCCTGATGGAGCGCTTCCTGGACGCGCTGTGGGGCGAGATCGCGCGCCGCAAGGCGATCTGCGACAGCGCCGGGGTCGACGACGCCAAGGAATACAACAGCGTGCGCTCCCGGATGCGGGCCCGCGGCCAGGACATGCCGCCGCTGCCGATGCTGGTGGTCGTCATCGACGAGTTCTACGAGTGGTTCCGCATCATGCCGACCGCCGTCGACGTGCTGGACTCGATCGGCCGTCAGGGCCGCGCCTACTGGATCCACCTGATGATGGCGTCCCAGACGATTGAGAGCCGGGCCGAAAAGCTCATGGAGAACATGGGTTACCGGTTGGTGCTGAAGGCCCGCACCGCCGGCGCGGCGCAGGCCGCCGGTGTGCCGAACGCGGTGAACCTGCCGGCCCAGGCGGGTCTGGGTTACTTCCGGCGCAGCCTCGAGGACATCGTCCGGTTCCAGGCCGAGTTCCTGTGGCGGGACTACATCTCGCGCGGCATCACCGTCGACGGCGACGAGGCCCCGGCGTTGGTGCACAGCATCGATTACGTTCGGCCGCAACTGTTTACCAACTCGTTCACCCCCCTCGAGGTGAGCGTCGGGGGACCGACCATCGAGGCGGTTCACTCGAACGGCTCTAACGGTGAGCCGCTCGAGGTGTCAGAAGCCGAGGGCGAGGACGACGAGGGCATCAGGACGCCCAAGGTCGGCACGGTGATCATCGATCAGCTGCGCCGGATCGACTTCGAGCCCTACCGGTTGTGGCAGCCGCCGCTGAACGAACCCATCGCGATCGACGATCTGGTCAACCGGTTCATCGGCCGCTCGTGGCAGCAGGACTACGGGACCGAGCAGAACCTGGTGTTCCCGATCGGGATCATCGACCGGCCGTTCAAGCACGACCAGCCGCCGTGGACGGTCGACACTTCCGGTCCCGGTGCCAACGTGCTGATCCTGGGGGCCGGCGGTTCCGGTAAGACCACGGCGCTGCAGACGCTGATCTGCTCGGCGGCGCTGACCCACACGCCGGAGCAGGTCCAGTTCTACTGCCTGGCCTACAGCGGCACCGCGCTTACCACGGTGGCCCGGCTGCCCCACGTGGGTGAGGTGGCCGGTCCGACCGACCCGTACGGCGTGCGCCGCACGGTGGCCGAGCTGCTGGCGCTGGTTCGCGAGCGCAAGCGCAGCTTCCTCGAATACGGAATCGCCTCGATGGAGGTTTTCCGGCGCCGCAAGTTCGGCGGCGAGGCCGGGCCGGTGCCCAACGACGGGTTCGGCGACGTGTACCTGGTGATCGACAACTACCGGGCGCTGGCCGAGGAAAACGAGGTGCTGATCGAGCAGGTGAACCTGATCATCAACCAGGGTCCCTCGTTCGGCGTGCACGTGATCGTCACCGCGGACCGCGAGTCCGAGCTGCGGCCGCCGGTGCGGAGCGGTTTCGGCTCGCGCGTCGAATTGCGTTTGGCCGCAGTCGAAGACGCCAAGCTGGTGCGTTCCCGGTTCGCCAAGGAAGTCCCGGTCAAGCCGGGACGCGGCATGGTGGCGGTCAACTACGTCCGCCTCGACGCCGACCCGCAGGCCGGTCTGCACACCCTGGTGGCGCGGCCCGCGCTGGCCAGCACGCCCGACAACGTGTTCGCGTCGGACAGCATCGTCGAGGCGGTCAGCCGCCTGGCGAGCGGCCAGGCCCCGCCGATCCGTCGCCTGCCGGCGCGCTTCGGCGTCGAGCAGGTGCGCGAGCTGGCGGCCCGCGACACCCGCCAAGGGGTGGGTGCCGGCGGAATCGTCTGGGCCATCTCGGAATTGGACCTGGCGCCGGTCTATCTGAATTTCGCCGAGAACGCGCACCTGATGGTGACGGGCCGGCGCGAGTGTGGCCGCACCACGACGCTGGCGACGATCATGTCGGAAATCGGGCGGCTGTACGCCCCCGGCGCCAGCAGCGCGCCGCCGCCACCGGCCGGACGGCCCTCCGCCCAGGTGTGGCTGGTCGACCCGCGTCGTCAGCTGCTGACGGTGCTGGGCTCGGAGTACGTGGAGAAGTTCGCGTACAACCTCGACGGCGTGCAGGCGATGATGAACGACATGTCCGCCCTGCTGGCCAGCCGCGAACCACCGCCCGGCCTGTCGGCGGAGGAGCTCTTGGCGCACTCGTGGTGGAGCGGCCCGGAGATCTTCCTCATCGTCGACGACATCCAGCAGCTGCCGGCCGGTTTCGATTCGCCGCTGCACAAGGCGGCCGCCTGGGTGACCAGGGCCGCCGATGTGGGCCTGCACGTGATCGTCACCCGCACGTTCGGTGGCTGGTCGTCGGCGGGCAGCGACCCGATGCTGCGGGCACTGCACCAGGCGAACGCGCCGCTGCTGGTGATGGACGCCGACCCCGACGAGGGCTTCATCCGCGGCAAGATGAAGGGCGGCCCGCTGCCCCGCGGCCGAGGCCTGCTGATGGCCGAGGACACCGGCGTGTTCGTCCAGGTGGCCGCGACCGAGTTCCGCAAGTAGGGACCGCTACTGGGATTGGCCGCTGCGCTGGGCCTGAAAGATATCAGGCCCAGCGCAGCGGCAATGTCTTGAGCGCGAAGGTCTTCGACGGGAACTTGATCTCGGGCGTGTAATCCTCGGGCAGTTCGAAGTCGGGGATCTGCTTGAGCCATTCCGCCACGATGATGGTCAGCTCGATGCGCGCCAGGTGGGAACCGAGGCAGCGGTGCGGCCCGCCGCCGAATCCCCAGTGCCGGTGCACCTTTCCGTCCAGGAACAGCTCATCGGTGGACATCGCGTCGCTGCCGTCCCGGTTCACCGCGGCCATGCACAGCCGCACCGGTGTGCCTGCGGGCAGCGTCATGCCCCCGACCTCGACGATCTCGGTCGTCACCCGGGGCGCCACCGGCGCCGACGGCTCCAGCCGCACGATCTCCTCGATGAAAACCCTGATCTGCCGGGGATTGTCGCGGAGCGCCGTACGCAGGTCCGGCCGGCGCGCCAGGTGGTAGAGCGAGAACCCGATGGACGCGGTCACCGTGTCCAGGCCGGCGAGGATCAGCAGGTGGCTCATTCCCAGCAGCTCGAGGTCGGTGAAGTTGCCCTCGCCGGTCATCACCCGGGACAACATGTCGGTGCCCGGATTTTCCCGCCGCTTCTGGATCGCGTCGGTGAGATACGCCAGCAGCTTGCGGGCTTTTTCGTGGTCCTCCTGCGTCATGTAGGGCCGCTCCCCGATGACGGCGTCCTTCCAATCGATGATGAGGTCACGATCCTCGACCGGCAGGCCGTAGAGATCGAGGAATACCTGATAGGGGTAGAGCCGCGCGAACTCCGCCATGGCGTCGCACTTGCCTTGTGCGGCGAGCGCGGCGATCATCTCGGCGGCGTGGCGCTGCAGCACCGGACGCGACTCGCTGAGCCCCTGCGGGCTGAAGTACGGCTGCAGGATCTTGCGGTAGCGGGTGTGTTCCGGCGGGTCGAAGGCCAGCGGCACGACCGGCAACGGGCTGCCCGGGGGCTGCAGCGCCAGCCGCGACGAGAACACCTTGGGGTTGCGCAGCGCGGCGAGCACGTCCTCACGCCGCGTCAGGTAGTAGTGGCCGTTCATGAACACCACCGGCCCGGCGTCCCGCAGCGTCTTCCATCCGACGCCGCGGTCGGCGGACATCGGCAGCTTGGTGTATTCCAGCCGGGGTAGGTGGAAGGTGGCCGCCTGGCCTTCGCCGAGAGTGCTCATGCGCTTCGATCTCCGCTTGTCCGTTCGGTTTTCGTGTTGTCGCCGTCGTCGTCGACGCAAGACCCGCTCGTCACCGGCTTGTCGACGGCACATCAATATCCCACGTGGGACGAGGGGGACACCAATCGTGTAGACCCCGATCGGCAACCGTCTCCTAGACTTTATCGACCGGCTAATCTACCTATCGATCGTCCGTTCCGGGTTTTCGCGAATGCCGCCGAAGGAAACGAAGAAGGAAACCTTGTGAAGGTTCGTCTTGAAACGTCAAAATGCGTAGGCCACGCCCAGTGCTATGCCGTCGATCCAAACCTGTTCCCCATCGACGAGTCGGGCTATTCGATCCTCGAGGAGCACGAGGTGCGGCCCGAGGATGAACAGTTGACGCGCGACGGCGTGGCCTCCTGCCCGGAAATGGCGCTGATCCTCGAAGAGGACTAGCGGCGCAGCGAGGCAAACCGCTGGGGAAACGAACGATGAACGTTCGGTTGTCTCTGGTGAACCGCCGCTGGCCGGGAGTGAACATTGGTTGGCTGGGAATGAACAGTTGGCGTCGTCGGTCGGAGCGCCTGGCAGGAGCAGCTAATGTCTTTCGCGAGCGGCAGTTCAGGCACCAAAGAGCTGTCGCTCGGTTGCTGACAGCGGCGTAGTCGAGGCGGATTGTGCATGTTGTTCCTGACCGGAAGTCCAGGCAATCCTGGTGGTAGAGCACGCATTTCGGCCGGAGGGAACCGGTGCGCCACGGTGCGCGGACTATCGCGTCGGCTGGGTTTGCTGGTCAACAACGTTGTGACCGCGCCCACCATGGCTTGTACCTGACCGCGATGATCGCCGCCGCGATCATGGCCAACTGAGGAGGACACGGTGTTCGACTTCGGAGCGCTACCGCCCGAAATCAATTCCGGTCGGATGTATGCGGGTCCGGGGGCGGAGTCGATCATGGTCGCCGCGACCGCGTGGGACGAGCTGGCGTCGGAGCTGAGCACGGCTGCTGCTGGTTACGACTCGGTGATCAACGATTTGATCAGCGCGCCCTGGGTCGGGCCGTCGTCGACGGCGATGGTCAACGCGGTGGTGCCCTACGTGAGCTGGCTCAGCACGGCCGCCGGCCTGGCCGAGGACAGCGCCAGCCAGGCCCGCGCGGCGGCGGGCGCTTTCGAGGAGGCGTTTGCGCTGACGGTGCCGCCGCCGGTGATCGTGGCCAACCGGGTGCTGTTGGCGACGCTGGTCGCGACCAACTTCTTCGGGCAGAACACGCCCGCGATCATGGCCACCGAGGCCCAGTACATGGAGATGTGGGCCCAGGACGCCGCGGCGATGTACGGCTACGCCGCCTCCTCGGCCGCCGCCACGGTGCTGACCCCGTATCCGCAGCCGCCCAACACAAGCACCCCGACCGCGGCGGCCAACCAGAGCGCCGCCGTCGCCCAGGCCACCGCCCAGCCGGCCGCGCAGACGGTGCTGGACCAGATCGCGGCCATCCCTCAGGCATTGCAGCAGCTCGCGCTGCAGCAACTGTCCAGCTACACCTTCACCAACTGGCCGTTCTCGATGCTGCAGCAGCAACTGCAATCCTTCCTCAAATACGGGCTTCCGACCGCGACCAACGACTGGTTCGGGATCCGGAACAACGGGTTGGCCTTCCCGTCCAGCGGCATCAGCCCGTTGGGCAACGAGATACGGCAGTTCGCGCAGGCCTACTTCGGGGTCGGTATCGGAAACTTCGGGTGGTCGATCGGGCAGCAGCTCACCTTCGGCCCCGGCGGTGCGACGGCCGGTGCCGGTGGTGCCTGGTTCCCGACACCGCAGTTCGCCGGCCTGCACCTGGGCGGCATCGGAGGCCTGGGCGGCGTGCACCCCGCCGGCGCCGTTTCGGCGAGCGCCGGCGAGGCCGGCAGGATCGGGGGACTGTCGGTTCCCGCGAACTGGACCAACCCGACTGCGCAGGCAACCCTGGTCAGCGCCGTGTCCGAAGAGACGCCGCCGGTCAACGCGGGCGGCGGCGCCGTGCCGGGGAACGCCCTGCTGCGCGGCATCCCGACCGGGGCCGTCGGACGGCGCAGCGCCGGCTACGGCTACACCACCAAGTACGGCTTCCGCTACAGCGTCCTGACCCGACCACCGTCGGCCGGATGACCGAGAGGCGGCGAACGATGACCTTCCAGCCGGCAAGCCTGCCCAGGCCGGCCCCGAATGAACAGCAGTTGTCCAGCAATGAACAGTTGGCGCTAAGGAGGCGCGACCCGACGGGATCCAATTAGTCTCACTAGCAAGCCCTGTCTGAAGTGAACTTCAGCAGCGAAGAGCATTCCTTGAAGGTCATCGAGCCTGAAAGTTGAGGAGGAAAACAGATGTCGTTTGTGACTACCCAGCCCGAAGCGTTGGCGGCGGCGGCAGGCAGTTTGCAGGGTATCGGCTCGGCGTTGAGCGCCCAGAACGCCGCGGCGGCGGCCCCGACGACCGGGGTGGTGCCCGCTGCCGCCGACGAGGTGTCGGCGCTGACCGCGGCCCAGTTCGCCGCGCACGCCCAGATGTACCAGGCCGTCAGCGCTCAGGCCGCGGCCATCCACGAACAGTTCGTCAGCACCCTGGGCATCAGCTCCGGGTCCTACGCGGCGACCGAGGCGGCCAACGCGGCCGCGGCCGGCTAGGGGGTTAAGACATGACAATGGATCTTGGAGCGCTACCTCCCGAAGTCAGTTCCGCGATGATCTACTCGGGCCCGGGTTCGTCGTCGCTGATGGCGGCTGCCTCGGCGTGGAACGGCGTTGCCGCCGAGCTGACTTCGGCCGCGATGGGCTACGACAACATCGTGACGGCGCTGGCCAGCGAGGAGTGGATGGGGCCGGCGTCGGCGTCGATGGCGTCGGCCGCTCAGCAGTATCTGCAGTGGATGACGACGACCGCCGGTCAAGCCGAGGAGGCGGCCGCCCAGGCCCAGTCGGCCGCGGCGGCCTACGAGACGGTGTTGGCCTCGGTGGTGCCCCCGCCGGAGATCGCCATCAACCGCACCATGCTGACCCAGGCCCAGGCGACCAACATCCTGGGTCAGAACAACGGGATCATCGCGCAGCTGGAGGCGCAGTACGCCGAGTTCTGGGCGCAGAACGCCTCGGCGTTGTACAGCTACGCCAATCAGTCCGCGGCGGCGGCCAAGGTGACGCCGTTCCAAAACGCGCCGACCGTCGCCAACCCGGCCGCCGCGGCCGTCACGCAGTCCGCGGCACCGGCGGCCTCGATCCAGCAGACCCTGCAGAGCTACCTCACGCAGATTCAGCAGGCGCTGGGCGCGCTCGGCTCTCCGGCCACGACGAACTCGTTTGTCTCGCAGTTCTCCAACTCCAACCCGTTGATCAGCGAAGTCTGGTTCCTGTTGACCGGTCAGACGATTCTGCCGTCGAACATCGGTACCGCGCTGGGTGGCTACTCGAACTACGCGAGCTTCTTTTACAACACCGAGGGTCTGCCGTACTTCAGCGTTGGTATGGGCAACTTCGGTGTTCAGATGGCCAAGACCCTGGGCGCCATCACCGGCCCGGCGGCGGCCGCGGCCGCCGTCCCCAAGGGCCTGCCCGGGCTGGGCGGCCTGCTGGGCGGCGGCGCCGGCGGCGCGGCGGCGCACCTGGGCAGCGCGACGTCGATCGGCAAGTTGTCGGTGCCGGTCTCGTGGACCGGTGCCACCGCCCCGACTGCGGCCGCGGCCCACGCCATTCCGGTCAGCAGCATCAGCGCTGCGCCGGAGGCGGCCGGG
>NZ_LZKE01000080.1:0-792 GCF_001672675.1 Mycobacterium sp. E2327 | reverse complement strand
GCGGAACAACTTGGCGCAGCCGGTGAGGTACTTCATGTACCGGTCGTAGACCTTCTCCGACTGGATCGCGATGGCCTTGTCCTTGTTGGCTTCGAGCGCGGCGGCCCATATCTCCAGCGTCCTGGCGTAGTGCAGCTGAAGCGACTGGATCCGGGTCACCTTGAAACCGGCGTCGCCGGCGTGCTCTTCGACCGACGGGATCGTCGGCAGCCATCCGCCGGGGAAGATCTCGGCCAGGATGAACTGGGTGAAGTGAACGACCTCGTGGGTCAACGGGGTGCCCTGGGCCCTGGCCTCTTTGAAGGTCGGGCGCGAGATGGTGTGCAGCAGCATGACCCCGTCGGCCGGCAGCACCCGGTAGGCCATCTTGAAGAAGTGGCCCCACCGTTGCCGGCCGAAGTGCTCGAAGGCGCCGATGGAGACGATCCGGTCGACGGGTTCGTCGAACTTCTCCCACCCCTCCAGCAGCACCTGCGCCGAGCGGTTCGTGTCCAGCCCGTCGAACATCTGCTGGACGTGCTCGGCCTGGTTTTCCGACAGCGTCAGGCCCACGACGTTGACGTCGTACTTCTCGATGGCGCGCCGCAGCGTGGCGCCCCAGCCGCAGCCGATATCGAGCAGCGTCATTCCGGGTTCGAGGTTCAGTTTTCCCAGCGCCAGGTCGAACTTCGCATTCTGCGCTTCCTCGAGGGTCATATCGTCTCGCTCGAAGTAAGCGCAGGTGTAGGTCTGGGTCGGGTCCAGGAACAGCCGGAAGAAGTCGTCGGACAGATCGTAGTGCGCCTGCACGTT
>NZ_LZKE01000079.1:0-2563 GCF_001672675.1 Mycobacterium sp. E2327 | reverse complement strand
TACGAGCAGGCCAACGCGCACGGCCAGAAGGTGCAGACGGCGGGCAGCAACATGTCCAGCACGGACAGCGCCGTCGGGTCCAGCTGGGCCTGATCGGCCTCCAAGGGCGCGGGTGACAGGCCCGTGTTACCGGCGCCCGAGGCCTTCCATCACACGGCTGCGTCCCGGCCGGTTACGCAGAACGGTCCCTGCCGCGAACTCGCGGTCACGACGGTCTTGACGGTTTGGTAAAACACCGGACTTTCGATGGGCGATGGCCCTAGTATCAAGGAATGGTGTCCGTCGATCGTTGGACTGTGCCGTCGGTGCGGCCGGAGGGGTTGTGATGGTTCCTGCTTTTACGTTCTTTCCCCCGGAAATCAACTCGGCGCTGATGTTCGCCGGTGCGGGGTCGGGGCCCCTGTTCATGGCGGCGTCGGCCTGGGACTCGTTGGCGACGGACCTGGCGGGCGCGGCGTCGTCGTTTCAAAACGTCGTCACCGGATTGACCGACGGGGCGTGGGCGGGCCCGGCCTCGATGTCGATGGCGGCGGCCGCCACGCCCTACGTGGGTTGGCTGAGCGCGGCCGCAGGGCAGGCGGAGACCGCGGCCCTTCAGGCCCGGACGGCGGCCTCGGCGTTTGAGACCGCGTTGGCGGCGACGGTGCCCACGCCGGCGATCGCCGCGAACCGTGCCCAACTGATGGCGTTGATCGCGACGAACATCCTGGGCCAGAACACCCCGGCGATCTTCATGACCGAGTTCGAGTACATGGAGATGTGGGCCCAGGACGTGGCGGCCATGGTGGGCTACCACGGCGGCGCGCTGGGCGTGGCCGCGGCGTTGCCGGCGTTTAGCCTGCCCCCGGTGAACCTCGCGGGGCTGACGGGCCTGCTGAGCGCGCCGCTGACCGGCGTCGCGTCGCAAGCCGCGGGCTTGGGCTCGGCGCTGACCAGCGCGATCGCCAGTTCGGGCGCGGCCACGGCGGTCACGTCGGCGGTGGGCACCGCGTCGTCGCTCGCCTCGGCGGCGCCGATTTCGTCGCTGTCGACGGTCGCCCAGGTCGGCATGATGCCGGTGAGCATGATGATGTCGCCGATCATGATGGCGGCCCAGGCGGGGATGAGCGGCACGAACGCGGCGTCCCTGGCCGGCGCGACGGGTGCGGCCGTGGATCCGGCGAAGTTTGTCAGCAGCGCCGTTCCGGCGGGCATGGGCAAGGGACTCGGCGGCGGGATCGGCGGCCTCGGCGGCGCCGAGGCCGGTCTGGGCAAGGCGCGGCTGGTCGGGGCGATGTCGGTGCCCCCGAACTGGCAAGGCTCGGCGCCGGCGCGGATGGTCAGCGCGGCCATGTCCGGCCTGGGCGAAACGCCCGGCGCGGCCGCCGCGGCGGCCGGTGCGCCCATGGGCGGCGGCATGCCGATGATGCCGATGCCGATGGGCGGCATGGGTGCCGGCGGAGGCATGCCCGGCGGAATGTTGGGTCGCGGCGGGGCCAGCCCCACGCATGTGGTTCAGCAGCGGCCCAGCGTGGTACCGCGTACCGGCGTCGGATAGTCCTAAATCAGCTAACCAAGGGCGCGGGCGACACCCGGGGGAAATGGGTGTTGCCGGCGCCTTCGGCATGTTTACCGGCGGCGAACTGATTCTTTTTCCGTTGTGGCCCGCCAATACGGCCGCCGCGCGTCCCAGCACGATTTTGGGACCGACGCTCAAGCCGTCAGATCTCTTGCCGTCCCGCTCGCCGCCAGCGCTGACCGGGCCGGAACATGTTGGGTGGCAAGGGCTTCCGGCCTCGCCTCGAGTGCAAGGGAAATCGGGCGGGCGCAGGGCGATGGCGGTCGCCGTTCCGCTCGGGACCCAGCCATCGCCTCCCGGCTGTTCGCGCACCTGTTCTAAAAGGAGCGAAATCCATCAAACACGGGCATTGTGCTTCGGATTGACTTACGATGCGAAGTACTCGGTGATGGTTTTTCACCACCGGGTTCGAATGTACGGAGACGGCTGTGGAAGGGGGCAGCGTGCTATTGCCTCTTGGTTCGCCGCTGCCGGACGATGCGGTAGCGGCGAAGCGTGGTGAGTCCGGCATGCTCGGCGGTCTATCGGTTCCCCTGAAGTGGGGTGTAGCCGTGCCGCCGGATGACTATGACCATTGGGCACCGGAGCCGGAAGAGGGCGCCGATGCCGGCAACAAGGCGACCGACGGGCTGAACCCGGAGGCCACCGCAGAGGGCATGGACGAGTGGAACGAATGGGCCGAATGGAGCGAGTGGCAGGGCGAGGCGGAACCTAGCTTCAACTTGCCGCGGACTACCGGCGTGATACCGACTTCTCCAGCAGCCGGCTGAGAGAGAGGGAGTATCCCGCCATCGGCTTGAATGCCGCGTAACAGCCAGTTACGGCGGCCGACCAGTATCACAAGGCAAGAAATTCATCCAGAAGGAGAAAAGGCAACATGGCAACACGCTTTATGACTGACCCGCATGAGATGCGGGCGATGGCGGGCCGGTTTGAGGTCCACGCGCAGACCGTTGAGGACGAGGCTCGCAAGATGTGGGCGTCGTCGATGAACATCGCCGGTGC
>NZ_LZKE01000078.1:0-1208 GCF_001672675.1 Mycobacterium sp. E2327 | reverse complement strand
GCGGTGACCGGCGTCGGTCACGCCCGGCTGATCAACGAACGCTTCGGCCGCGGCTGGGGCTGGTTTTCCGTCGGCGACCTGTTCCTGCTCAACTTCCTGACGATTGTCACCGAGTTCATCGGCATCACGCTGGCCGCCGACTACATCGGCATCTCCAAATACGTTGTGGTGCCCATCTCGGCGGTTGCGCTGGTCGCGATCATGGCCAGCGGCAGCTTCCGGCGCTGGGAGCGGGCCATGTTCATCTTCATCGCCGTCACCCTGCTGCAGATCCCGATGCTGTTCATGTCGCACCCGCAGTGGGCGCACGCGGCGAAGTCGTTTGTGGTGCCGAGCATCTCGGGCGGCGTCAGTTCGGATGCGGTGCTGCTGATCATCGCCATCGTCGGCACCACCGTCGCGCCCTGGCAGCTGTTCTTCCAGCAGTCCAACGTCGTCGACAAACGGATCACGCCGCGGTTCATGGCCTACGAGCGCGCCGACACGGTGATCGGGGCCTTCGTCGTGATCGTCGGCGCCGCGGCGTTGTTGATGACCGGCGATTGGGCGGCGCGCTCGACCAACACCGTGGGCGGCTTCACCGACGCCGGCGCCATCGCACACCTGCTCGGCCAGCACAGTGCCACGCTCGGCGCGTTTTTCGCCATCGTGCTCATGGACGCCTCCATCATCGGCGCGGCCGCCGTGACACTGGCCACCAGTTACGCCTTCGGCGACGTCTTCGGCCTCAAGCATTCCCTGCACCGCGGGTTCGCCGACGCCAAGCAGTTCTACCTGTCCTACACCGCGATGGTGGCGCTCGCCGCGGCCATCGTGCTCATCCCCGGTGCCCCGCTGGGCTTGATCACCACCGCCGTGCAGGCCCTCGCCGGCCTGCTGTTGCCCAGCGCCAGCGTGTTTTTGCTGTTGTTGTGCAACGACCCACAAGTGTTGGGGCCCTGGGTCAATCGTCGCTGGCTCAACTGGGTCGCCGGGCTGATCGTCGGCACCCTGCTGCTGTTGTCCGGCATCCTGATGGCCACCACCCTGTTCCGTGACCTCAACGTCGTAGCGGTCGCCGGCTACCTGGCCCTGGCGCTGGTCATCCTCGCCGCCGCCGCGGTCCCGGCGCTGCGCTGGATGGCCCGCGGCCAGCCCGCCAAACCAGCCGCGACGCCGCCGGCACGTCCCGTCGACCGCAACACCTGGCGGATGCCGCCGCTGACGCT
>NZ_LZKE01000077.1:0-7452 GCF_001672675.1 Mycobacterium sp. E2327 | reverse complement strand
ACATACGGTTCTCCCGGGTGCAACGCGACAAGGTCTACGTGCAGCACGTGATGCGCAAGCAGGGCAGCCGGGGGTCGGGGGGAGCGATCGGGGGCTGCTCGGCGGCCGGTGCCGGCGCCGTCTGGGGCGCCTCGGTGCGCGCGAACAGCCCGGCGAGCAGACCGTCGACCCATAGCCGGGTGGTGGAATCGAACGGAGCGTTCTGGGGCAGGGTGGGCACCCCCGAGCGGCGTCCGGCTTCCGTGCGCAGCCCCGCGACGAGGCCGGCCAGGTAGGAGCGGCCGAGCGGACCGAACTGCGGCGCCGGTTCGTTTGCCACCCCGAGGAGTTCGGCGAACGCGTCGACGCGGGCCAGGCTGATCTCGTCGCCCGTCGGCACGGCGTCGCTCGAATCGGGTTGCGCGACGGCGACCTTCGTCAGAGATACCGCGCAGGCCTTGAACTCGGGCTGATGGGAGACCGGGTCGACGGCGTCGTTGGTGACGGCGTTGATCGACAGGTACTCGCCGAAGACGTCGTTCCAGTGGAACGGCGCAAAGCAGTTGCCGGGCCGGACCCGGTCGGTGATGACGGCGGGCAGCACGGCCCGGCCGCGGCGGGAGGCGATTTCGACCGGGTCGTCATCGCAGATCTCCAGCCGGGCCGCGTCGTCGGGATGGATTTCGACGAACGGCCCGGGGTTGAGCTTGTTGAGTTTGGCCACCTTTCCGGTCTTGGTCATCGTGTGCCACTGGTGCGGCAGGCGCCCGGTGTTGAGCAGGAACGGGAAGTCGTCGTCGGGCATTTCGTCGGGCAGCAGGTGCGGGCGGGCGAAGAACACCGCGCGACCGCTCGGGGTGGGGAAGGCCAGCCGTGGCGCGGTGCCGTCCTCGCGGACCAGGCGGGCCTGGCTGACACCGTCATTCAGGTAGCGGGTGGGGTTGCGGTCGGCACCGTCGGGCGGGCACGGCCACTGCAGCGGCGTCCGGTGCAACCGAGAGTAGCTGGCGCCGCGCAGGTCGTAGCCCGTCACGGGGTTCCAGAATCGTTTGATCTCCTCGAACACCTCCTCCGCGGAGTCATAGCTGAACGACTCGGAAAACCCCATCGCGCAGGCGATTCGGGCGATGATCTGCCAGTCCGGCAGCGCTTGGCCCGGCGCGTTGAGGGCCGGCTGGAACAGGGTCAGGTTTCGCTCGGAATTGACCATCACCCCTTCGGCCTCCGACCACAGGGCGGCCGGCAACAACACGTCGGCATACTCGTTGGTCTCGGTCTCCAGGAACGCGTCCTGGGCGATCACCAGCTCCGCGCGTTCCAGACCGGCCAGTACGGTCCTCCGGTTCGCCACGGAGCCAATGGGATTGGTGCAGACGATCCAGCAGGCCTTGATCTGGCCGTCGGCCATGCGGGAAAACATGTCGACGGTGCCGGTGCCGACCTCGGTGCGCAGCGATCCGCGCGGAATGCCCCACTGGTCCTCGACGAATTCGCGGTCGGCGACCGAGGCCACCGAGCGCTGACCGGGTAGACCCGGTCCCATGTAACCCATTTCGCGGCCGCCCATGGCGTTGGGCTGCCCGGTGAGCGAGAAGGGACCGCTGCCGGGTTTGCAGATCGTGCCGGTCGCCAGGTGCAGGTTGCAGATGGCGTTGGTGTTCCAGGTGCCGTGGGTGCTCTGGTTGAGCCCCATCGTCCAGCAGCTCATGAAGTTTTCGGCTTCACCGATCCAGCGCGCCGCGGTGCGGATGTCTTCGCTTGGGATGCCGGTGATTTCGCCGACGCGTTCCGGACTGTACTGCCCGAGGAAGCTCGGCATCACCTCCCAGCCTTCGGTGAATTCGGCGATGAATTCGGCATCGGTGTGACCGTTTTGGACGATCAGGTGCAGCAGCCCGTTGAGCAGCGCGAGATCGGTCCCGGGGGCGATCTGCAGGAACAGGCAGGCTTTCTCGGCGGTCGCGGTGCGGCGCGGATCCACCACGATCAGCTTGGCGCCGGCCTTGACGCGTTCCATCATGCGCAGGAACAGGATCGGGTGGCAGTCGGCCATGTTGGAGCCGATGACCAGGAACACGTCGGCCGCGTCGAAGTCCTGGTATGAGCCGGGCGGTCCGTCGGCGCCCAAGGACAGCTTGTAGCCGGAACCCGCGCTGGCCATGCACAGCCGCGAATTCGACTCGATCTGGTTGGTGCCGATGAAGCCCTTGGTCAGCTTGTTCGCCAAATATTGGGCCTCGATGGACATCTGGCCCGACACGTACATGGCGAAGGAGTCGGGGCCGTGCCGGTCGATGATCGCCCGGAGCCGCTGCGCGCACCGAGTTATCGCGTCGTCGATGTCGATCGGCTCGAGGGGCTCGCCGCGGTCGGCCCGCACGTGTGCCGATTCCATCCGGCCGGGCGCGGCCAGCATGTCGGATGTGGTCGCGCCCTTCGTGCACAGCCGGCCGAAGTTGGCCGGGTGGCTTTTGCTTCCAACAGCTTTCGTAACGTGACGACGGCCGCTTGCCCGGTCGGCTGTGACTTGCAACACCATGCCGCAACCGACACCGCAGTAGGCGCACATGCTCTGCACGGCGTCCCCGCGGACACCATGGGGCTCTGTGGCCACGCCTACTTTCCTCCCCTCGAGCGCAAAAGGGCCTAATGCACCAAATAGTGCGGCAACGATGTTTCGGCATCGGGTGTCCGATGTTTCCGCCGTTTTACGGCTTCCTTTCACCGGATCCGGGCTAGCGTGTGAGGTCCCCGGAATGCCAGGTAATCGCAGGTCAGCGCTGATCCGCGACGTCGGCCAGGTTACCCGCGTTCCCCGGTGATTTGGCCCTCAGAAGCCCGCTTCCGACGAAACAAATGGGACATTCACAGATTTCGTTAAGCTCACAATGTGCGCCGCCCATTTGTGATTCTGCTGATCCTGTTGGTGTCGGCCTGTGGGGGTAAACCGACGGCGCCGCCGGCATCGCGGGGCGATGCATGCAAGGATTCCGACGGGCCGACCGCCGACACGGTGCGGCAGGCCATCGCCTCGGTGCCGGTCGAGGTGCCGGGCTCGACGTGGGTCGAAATCGCGCGGGGGCACACCAAGAAGTGCCGGCTGTACTGGGTTCAGATCATCCCGACCATCGCCAGCGAGTCGACGCCGCAGCAGCTCCTTTTCTTCGACCACAACACACCGCTGGGCTCGCCCACGCCGAACCCGAAGCCGTACATCACGGTGCTGCCGCCCTCCGACGACACGATCACCGTTCAGTACCAATGGCAGGTCGGCAAGGACGAACCCTGTTGTCCCACCGGAATCGGCACGGTGAAGTTCCAGATCGGATCCGACGGCAAGCTGCAGGCGCTCGGCAAGATCCCGCATCAATAGCGCTGGCGCACAAGCTGACTCGCCGAGTGTGTGGCCTATGGACGGATTCAATGCGGTTTACGTACCTAAGGCCCACAGTCGGCGTCCAAACCCACACCGCCGAAAGTGTCAGTCCGGCAGGTTCTCCGGGTGCAGCATCTCCGCGTACCGCAGCGGTTCGGGGATGCCGAACCCGTCCACCAGCGTCTCGGCGTAGGGGCGCAGCTTGCGGCATCGATCGTTGATGCCGCGGGTGACGGCCTTGGCCCGCCCGGTGGACAGGTAGCCATGCTCGATGTACCAGGCCTTGTCGTCCTCGATCACCGACAATGCGTACAAATCGCAGACCATTTCGAGTAGCTCGCGGGCGTCCGCGTCCTCGCACGAGTCGATCCCGGCGACGAACGCCTCCAGCACTATCCGGTCGATGTGCGCGCTCGCCGCGTGCAGCACGTGATCCTGCACGGCGTTGAACGCGTCGAACTCCGACATCTCCTTGGACTTGCCTTGCAGCCGGCGCGCCACCGACGACAAAAGGTAGTCCTCGCGTTCCTCGAACATGGTGACCTGGGTGCCGCGGTTGAACAGGCTGCCTTCCTCTTCGCTGTCCTGGCGGGCGTCGATGATCGTCTGCATGATCGCTTCGGCCGCAGTGCGTTTCCGCACCCGCTCACCGACGGTGTTGGCGGCGAACCGCACCCATTCGACCGGGCTCATGCTGCGGATGTCGTCGGCATAGGCCGTCAGCAGCTCCTTGGCCACCAATTGGGTCAGCACATGGTTGTCGCCCTCGAACGTGGTGAACACGTCGGTGTCGCCGCGCAGCCCGATCAGGCGGTTCTCGGCCATGTAACCCGCGCCGCCGCAGGCTTCCCGCGCCTCCTGGATGGCCCGGGACGCGTGCCAGGTGTTGGCCGCCTTGAGCCCCGCGGCCCGCGCTTCCAGCTCGCGCTGCTCGTCGGCGTCGGGCGCGTCCGCGGTCTGGATGTCGTGGCACTTGCTGACCAGCTCGTTCTGGGCGAACTGCAGCGCGTATGACCTCGCGATCAACGGAAACAGCCGGCGCTGATGCACCAGGTAGTCCATGATCAGCACCTCGGTGTCGTCGTTCGGGGCCTTGAATTGCCTGCGCTGCAACGCATATCGAGTCGCGATGTCCAGCGCGACGCGCGCGGCGGCGCCGGCGCTGCCGCCCACCGTGATCCGGCCGCGAACCAGCGTGCCCAGCATGGTGAAGAACCGGCGGTTGGGGTTGTCGATCGGCGAACTGTAGGTGCCGTCCGGCGCCACGTCGCCGTATTTGTTCAGCAGGTTCACCCGCGGGACGCGGACGTGATCGAAGACTATGCGGCCGTTGTCCACACCGGGCAGGCCGCCCTTGTACTCGCAGTCCGACGTCGTCACCCCGGGCAGGTCGTTGCCGTCGGCGTCGCGGATCGGGACCAGAACGCAGTGCACGCCGTGGTTGACCGGCTTTCCGTCCTCGGTGGTGATCAATTGCGCGAAAACCGCTGCCATGGTGGCGGTTTGGGCGGCGCCGCCGATGTAATCCTTGCGGGCCGTCGGGGTGGGGGAGTCGATGACGAACTCCTCGGTCTCGGCGTCGTAGGTTGCGGTGGTCTCCACCGACTGGACGTCGCTGCCGTGCCCGGTCTCGGTCATCGCGAAGCAACCGCGCAGCTCGAGGCTGATGATCTGCTTCACGTACGCCTCGTGGTGGCGCTCGGTGCCAAGGTTCTCGACGGCACCGCCGAACAGCCCCCACTGGACCCCGGCCTTGACCATCAGCGACAGGTCCGACATCGCGAGCATCTCGATCATCGTGATCGCCGCGCCCACGTCGCCGGTGCCACCGTGCTCCTTGCGGAAGTTGTCGGCGGCGGCCCCGAACGCCGCCATGATCCGCATTTGCTCGGCCACCTTGGTGCGGGCGATCACCGTGTTCGGCGTGTAATGCGGGCGGAACAGCTCCTCGGTCATCGTGGCCCGCATCCGGTTCTTCACGTCGCGCCACCGCCCGTCCAAGGCGTTGCGCAAATGTTCGGCGGTGCTCTTCGTGTCTGATGCCATGAAAGGACGGTAACCCGCTGCTCAGGCCTTGAAACAGACCTTGAATAACAATCGCCCAACGTGCACTGACTGCGGCTCTCGGGCCGGATTTTCGCGCTGAGTGCACGCTCGGCGCGGCGCTGGGGTCAGGTCGGCCGTTTGGGCGCCCGCAGCCGGTAGAGGGCAAAGCCGGCCGCGCCGGCACCGAAGCCCAACAGCATCACCATGTCGAAGATCCACCAGCCCGAATAGTGCGTCCACATCAGGGCGTTGGCGGCGAGCGCGTCGACCCTGCGCAGATCGGCGACCGACGCCGACGCCGCGAAGCCCCACTGGGCCGGGACGAACCACGAAACCTGCTGAAAGCCCCACTTGCTCACCAGCTGCACCAGGCTCCCGTTGAACAGCAGCGACGCCAGGATCACCAGCACCAGCAGCGGCAGCACCTCGCGCAGCCGGTTGCCCATCGCGGACAGCGCCAGCCCGACGACCGCCGACACGACTGCCGTCGCGCCGACGCTCAGAAAGAGCTCGGCCGTGGCCCCGCCGGAGAAGCCCAACAGCACCGGGCCGTGCACCGGCCCGCCTTTCACGACGACGACGATCGCGAAGACGATGCCCGACAGGACGAGCGCGGCCAGGCCGAAGACGAGGATCTTGGCGCCCAGGTAGGCCGGGGCCGGAAGCCCGAGCGCCTGCTCGCGGCGGAAGGGGCGGCGCTCTTCGACCAGCGTGCGGATGGTCAGGGCGGTCCCCACGATCACCGCGGCGATGTTGAGCGCGGCCAGGATTTCGATGGCTTCGTGGGGGTTGGAGCTGCTCGGGTTGGGCCGCTCCAGCCCGGAATCGCCGGGGATCAATAAGGCCAGCGCCGCCAACACGAAGGGCAGGATCGCCAGGAACAGGAAGTACAGGTGGTCGGCGAAGAGCAGGCGCAGCTGACGACGGGCGAGCAGCCGGACTTGCCGCTTGGTGGCGAGCTTTTCGGGCAGCGGCCACGGCGCGGCGACTTCCGGCGGCGTGGGCCCGGTCGGCGCTGGTTGCCGCACCCGAAACTCGCGGTGTGCGCCGTCCGGATCGGCGCCGACCTGCTCGAGGACTCTGGCCCAGTCGGTGCTGCCCATCGCGGACTCGACCTGCAACGGGGTCCCGAGGAAGGCCGGGGCGCCCCGCGCGGTCAGGACCAGCACCTGGTCGCAGAGGTTGAGGTTGTTCAGCGACGAGTGCGACGGCATCGCGACCACCACGACACAGCCGATGTCGGCCTGTCGGCGCAGGATCGCCATCACGCGGTCTTGCTGCGGCGCGTCGAGCCCGGCGCCGGGATCGTCGACCACCAGCAGCGTCGGCCGGGTGACCAGTTCGACGGCCAGCGACGCGCACCGGCGCAGCTCGGGTGGCAGTTTGCTGATCCGCGTCGCGCGGTGGGGCGCCAGCTCGAGCTCCTCGAGCACCTGGTCGACCACCCGCCGACGGTGCTCCGCGGCGGTGTCCGGCGGCAGGCGCAGTTCGGCGGCGTAGCCCAGGGCCTGTTCGACCGTGAGCCGCGGGTGCAGGGACGCATCGCCGCGCACGATCCCGATGCGCGAGCGCATCGACTCGGGCTCGGCGTGCACATCGTGGCCGTCGACCGTAATCGTTCCGGAGCTGAGTTCCCTTGTGCCGGCCAGCAGTTCGAGCAGCGCCGAATTGCGCGCCGTCGACGGCCCCACGATCGCGGTCAGCGTCCCCACGGCAGCCGTGAACGAGATGTCCGTGAGCACCTCGTGCCCGTCGACCGTGAGTCCCAGCTGGTACGCCGTCACCCCGCTGGTCCGCGCGCCGGATCGCAGCGGCAGCCGATACGTCGTGTTGCCCTCTTGGGTGCGGAAGGAGGGGCCCGCGGTCGGCAGCTTCCGCGTGGTCATCCGCTCGATCAGGCCCGGAGCGTCGTTTGGCGGTTCGTCCGCTGCGGCCTCTGCGGCTTCGACAAGGGGCGGCGTCGGGGGTTCCGACGGGGCGGGCGTCCGACGGCCACGACGCGCACGCTCGGCCGTCGCGGCCGGGGCGGTGGCGGTGCTGGCCGCGCGTCC
>NZ_LZKE01000076.1:0-13803 GCF_001672675.1 Mycobacterium sp. E2327 | reverse complement strand
CCCCGCGCCAAGGCGGATCGCCGAACAAGGATCGCTGGAAATCCAGGCCTACGACGAAGTGTGCTTTCCCGGGCTAGCGGCCGAATGGGCGAAATTTGATGGTCGGCGGCCCTTTGTCGGCACGCTGACAATGGAATCACCGACGGATGCCGATGAAGAGGTGGCGTCGTGGATTGCCGCGGGAACTCCGCCGATTTTTTTCGGGTTTGGCAGCATACCAGTCGAATCTGCCGCCGACACGATCGCCATGATCGGCGCAGCCTGCGCGCGGATAGGAGAGCGGGCGCTGATTTGTGCCGCCGCGACCGACTTCAGCAAGGGCCCCCATTTCGAGCACGTCAAGGTGGTGGGCGCGATGAATTACGCGACAATCTTTCCGGCCTGTCGGGCAGTCGTGCATCACGGCGGCGCGGGCACCACGGCCGCAAGCTTGCGCGCGGGAGTCCCAACGTTGGTCCTGTGGATGGCAGACGTTCAGGGCATATGGGGAGCTGCGGTGAAACGGTTGAAAGTGGGCACCTCCCGGCGCTTTTCGACCGCTACCGAGAAGTCCTTGGTCGCGGACCTGCGGACTATCCTCGCTCCGCAATATGTCGCCCGGGCCCGCGAGATCTCCACTCGGATGACCAAACCAGCCCAAAGCGTTGCGGCCGCTGCTGATCTTGCGGAAAATTTCGCCCGCCTCAAGCGTGTCGGCTAATCGCCGACGGCGGACCATGGGGATGGCCGGCCGCCGGCCACGTCCGGCAGAGTGAACTCGGGGATGATAAGAGCGTTGACCGAGCGCGATTTCGCTTTGGGCGGCACTGTCGCGCTGATACCTATGGCCCTGCTCAGCCGCGGCAGCCTCCGCCCACAATACCCGTGGCGAACAACACCAAACCGCACCGCTCTGAGCCATCCTCGCCGCCTTGACGGCTGGTCGCACGCCGGCGGAGTTTGTGGGCCGATCAGCGGCGATCCGAGTTGGATGATGTGACCTCGGGGGACAGCAGGGCCGTCCGGGACAACAGGGCCGGATCGAGCAGGGGCCGTTTGGGGTAGTTCCCCCTTATCCACCCGCGCCGCCCACAGCTGATTCTGCCGAGCTGTCCCAAGGTTACCGTCACTACCCCGGGTTACCGCCCAGGCCATTTTGCGCGCTTCCGGTACCCGTGGTAGTTGCCATACCACCGGCCCCACCGGCACCGCCGGGGGTGCCGCCGTTGCCGCCCTTGCCGCCGGCGGCGGTAGCCGAAGAGGAGCTGTTTTGGATAACCGCGCCGCCACCAGCCCCACCGGCGCCGCCCGCGCCGCCGGTGCCGCTGGTTCCGTCCGCTCCGGCGCCACCGGTGGCGTTGCCCGTTCCGAAGCTCGTCGCAGTACCACCTGCGCCGCCACCGCCGCCGTTAAATCCGGTGCCGCCAACTCCGGCAGTACCGCCGGTGACGTTTCCGTTTCCTTTAGTACTCGCGTCACCGCCGGCCCCACCCGTTCCCCCGGTGCCAGCGGCGTTCCCCGCGGTGCCGCCCGCTCCGCCGGTGCCGCCGACGACGTTAAGTGTGGAGTTGGTAGATGTGATTGCTGCGGTTCCGCCGGTGCCGCCGGTGCCGCCGGTGCCGGTGGTGGCGGTGCCGCCGTCGCCGCCCGTGCCGGCTGTGACGGTTCCTGTTCCGTTGGTGTTGGCAAAGCCACCGGCCCCACCGGCGCCACCGGAGGTGCCGTTACCGCCGTTGCCACCGTGGCCGCCGGCGGCGGCAGCCGAAGAGGAAGTGCTAGTAATAACCGCGCCTCCGCCTTTTCCGCCGGTTCCGCCGGTGCCGGTGGTGGCGGTGCCGCCGTTGCCGCCCGTGCCGGCTGTGACGGTTCCTGTTCCGTTGGTGTTGGCAAAGCCACCGGCCCCACCGGCGCCACCGGAGGTGCCGTTACCGCCGTTGCCACCGTGGCCGCCGGCGGCGGCAGCCGAAGAGGAAGTGCTAGTAATAACCGCGCCTCCGCCTTTTCCGCCGGTTCCGCCGGTGCCGGTGGTGGCGGTGCCGCCGTTGCCGCCCGTGCCGGCTGTGACGGTTCCTGTTCCGTTGGTGTTGGCAAAGCCACCGGCCCCACCGGCGCCACCGGAGGTGCCGTTACCGCCGTTGCCACCGTGGCCGCCGGCGGCAGCAGCGGAAGAGGAAGTGCTAGTAATAACCGCACCGCCACCGTCTCCACCGGTCCCACCGAGGCCATTGCTGGCGGTGCCGCCGTTGCCGCCCGCGCCGGCTGTGACGGTTCCTGTTCCGTTGGTGTTGGCAAAGCCACCGGCCCCACCAGCACCCCCGAAGGTGCCGTCCCCGCCGTCGCCACCGTGGCCGCCGATGGCGGCAGCCGAAGAAGAACTGATAGTGACAGCCGCGCCGCCACCGGCCCCACCGGCACCACCGGCACCACCGGAGGTGCCGCTCCCGCCGTTCCCGCCGTGGCCGCCCGCGCCGGCTGTGACGGTTCCCGTTCCGGCCGTGGTGGCTGCACCACCGGCCCCACCGGCGCCACCGGCTCCGCCGGTGCCGCTGGTTCCGTCCGCGCCGGCGCCACCGGTGACGTTTCCGGTTCCATAACCCACCGCACTACCACCTGCGCCGCCACCGCCGCCGTTAAATCCGGTGCCGCCAACGCCGGCACTACCGCCGGTGACGTTTCCGTTTCCTCTAGTAATCGCCTCACCGCCGGCCCCACCCGTTCCCCCGGTGCCAGCGGCGTTCCCCGCGGCGCCGCCCGCTCCGCCGGTGCCGCCGACGGCGTTAACGGTTGAGTTGGTAGATGTGATTGCCGCGATTCCGCCAGCTCCGCCGGTGCCGCCGGTGCCGGTGGTGGCGGCGCCGCCGTCGCCGCCCTTGCCGGCTGTGACTGTTCCTGTTCCGTTCGTGGCGGCTTCACCACCGGCCCCACCGGCACCACCGGAGGCGCCGTTCCCGCCGTTGCCACCATTGCCGCCGACGGTAGCAGCCGAAGAGGAAGTGCTAGTGGCAGCAACGACGCCACCGGCCCCACCGGCCCCGCCGGTGCCAGTGGTGGCGGTGCCACCGTTGCCGCCCGCGCCGCCTGTGGCGTTTCCCGTTCCGGCTGTGGCGGCTTCACCACCGGCCCCACCGGCGCCACCGGAGGCGCCGTTTCCGCCGTTGCCACCATTGCCGCCGACGGCGGCAGCCGACGAGGAAGTTACCGCGACACCGCCGTCGCCGCCTTTGCCGCCGTTGCCGCTGCCAGCGGAGGAGCCGCCGTCGCCGCCTTTGCCTCCCTGCAAACCGGCGGTGCCGCCGTCGCCGCCGTTGCCGCCGTTACCGCTGCCTACGGCGTTGCCACCGTGGCCGCCATTGCCTCCCTGCAAACCGGCGGTGCCGCCGTTGCCGCCGTTGCCGCCGTTGCCGCTGCCGGTGGCGGTGCCGCCATTGCCACCGTTACCGGCGTTGCCGCTGCTGACGCCGTTGCCGCCGTTACCGCCGTTACCGCCGTTACCGCTGCCAGCGCCACTGCCGCCGTCGCCGCCATTGCCTGCCTGTGAGCCGGCGGTGCCGCCGTTGCCGCCGTTACCGCCATTACCATTGCCAACGGCGTTGCCGCCGTCGCCGCCGTTACCGGCAATGCCCGCAAGCGAACCGGCCGTGCCGCCCGTGCCGTTGGAGCCGGCGCTGCCCAGCAAACCGCCAGAGCCACCTGCGCCGCCGGATCCGGCACTACCCACGGCACCGCCGGCGCCGCCATCACCGCCGTTACCGCCGGTGCCGTTGTTCACGTTGATATCGCCGGCCGCGCCGGCGCCGCCGGTGCCGCCGGTGCCGCCATTGGCGCCGGATCCGCCCTGGCCGCCGTGCCCGCCGGTGCCCAACACCCCGATGCCAGCGCCGCCGGCGCCACCGGTCCCGCCAGCCCCGCCCGCGCCGCCACTTGCGCCGGTAGCGCCGGTGGCGCCGGTGGCGCCAATGCCGCCGGCCGCGCCGTTCCCGGCGTTACCACCAGGCCCGCCGGCTCCCATGAACAGCTGCTCGCTAGCGCCGCCGGCCCCGCCGTTACCGCCGGCACCACCTGCCTGACCGGGCCCGCCGGCGCCGCCGTTACCGCCATTACCACCGGCTCCGCCGTAGCCGCCGCCCAGCAGTCCACTCACACCGCCGGCCCCGCCGTTGCCACCTGCCTGACCGGCCCCACCGGATCCGCCATTCCCGCCGTTGCCGCCGTGGCCGAAAAAGCCCGCCGACCCGCCGTTACCGCCGTTTTGCCCGGTCCCCGGCGCCCCGTCCGCGCCGTTGCCACCGTTGCCCCACAAGATCCCGCCGTTGCCGCCATTGCCGCCTGGCGTGGCGGCGTTGGCGCCGTCGCCGATTAGCGGACGCCCGGTCAGCGCCTCGGTGGTCGCGTTGACCGCCGCCAGCGCGTCCTGCAACGGCGAAGCATTGGCCGCCTCCGCGGCCGCATAGGCGCCCCCCGCGTTATTCAACGCCCGCACGAACTCTCCACGAAACGCGTCTGCCTGCGCACTTAGCGCCTGAAAGTCGCGCGCATAGGTGCCGAACAACTTCGCGATCGCCGCCGACACCTCATCCTGGGCCGCAGCCGCCAGCGACGTCGTCGAAGGCGCCGCCACTAGAGTGGCCGCCCTGATCGCTTCCCCGATCCCGGCAAGATCCGACGATGCTGCGGCCAGCACCTGCGGCGTTGCGATCACATACGACGACATAAGCGGCCCCGATTACAAACGCGACTTGACCTCAACGAGCCTTTGAGGACAGCGCCCTACACTACACACGTCCAATTGAAGTTGAACCCTATTTGAGAATTTGCTTCGATTCAATACTTTTGGGCCGAATGAACTAGTGCGACTAGACAGTCGGTCTGATCGGGCTGGCCGCCGTAACGGGCCGGCCCCCGAGGCGATGCATCGGCGAGAGTCGGCTGGCCGCGACGCGTGCCGAGAAGGTCACCGCGAAACCGAAGGAGCCGGGTTCCGCTCAAAATGCCTGGAACGACGGGTATCGTCTGTCTTCGTGATCGAGCTGGATGGCATAGCGAAGACGTTCGACGGGGCAATTAATGCACTGCAGGACGTCAACTTTTCAGTTCCGACGGGGTCGGTTTGCGCTCTGCTCGGTCATAACGGCGCGGGTAAGACGACCGCGATCAAGATCCTGTCAACGTTGCTGCGGCCCACCTCGGGCCAAGCAGTTGTGGCCGGGTACGACGTCGTCCGCGAACCGGCACAGGTACGGGCAAGCATTGGGAGCATCGGACAGTTCGCTGCGCTCGATTTTGAGCTCACCGGCCGGGAGAACATGGTGTTGTTCGGCCGGCTGCGGGGAATGCGGCGCAAGCATGCGCGGCTGCGAGCCGACGCTTTGATCCATCAATTCGATATGTCGCACGCCGCCGACCGGCAGGTGCGAACCTATTCGGGTGGCATGTTGCGCCGCATCGATATCGCCGCAGGACTGATGGTTACGCCGAAAGTGCTTTTCCTTGACGAGCCGACAACCGGGTTGGACCCGCGCAGTCGCCGCGATGTGTGGAGCCTGGTGTCGTCGCTGTCGGCCCAGGGCGTCACAATCCTGCTAACGACGCAATATCTTGAAGAAGCCGACGTGCTCAGCGATTCGATCGTGGTTCTGGACAAAGGTCGTATTATTGCCAACGGGACCGCCGAAGACCTCAAGCGCCGCGTGGGACTGGGCTACTGCACGGTCAGTCCGGTAAATCCGGCCGACCTCTCCAAGATCTTCGCCGCGGTTGCCGATCTGGCCGGCGCCGAAGCCGATTGCGAGGCGAACACCGTCTCGGTGCGCTCGCCCGACGGTGTCGCGACGCTCAGTGAGGTGTTCCGCAGGGTGGACCGGCTTGGCGTTGAACTTGTCGACATAGCGCTGCGCAAGCCGTCCTTGGACGAAGCGTTTCTGCACCTCACGGAGACCGTCACCACGTGACCGCACTTGCTGCTCTGACCGAGCGCGTCGTGCACGACGCACTGCGCAACGACCTGCCGTTCGCCGCCCTGTCGCCCGCCGCTAACTTCCTTGTCTTCAACTTCATGCTGGGCAGTGTGATCGACACCGGAGGCATGAGCTACCCGCAGTACGTCCTGCCGGTTGTCGTCATCCAGGTGATCTTTCTTGGCGCGCTGACGACCGTTGACCGTGCTGCCCATGACGAGCGGACCGACTTCGCGGATCGGCTCCGCACCCTTCCCATCTCCGCGGTAACACCTCTGATGGCTCGTATGTCTTATTGTCTCTTCCGCGGCGCCATCGGCCTGCTTGCCACGGTGGTGGTCGGGTACGTCTTCGGCTTCCGAATGTTCGGCGGACTCGTCTATCTGGCGGCCTTCGCTGTTCTGGTCCTCATGTTGACGCTGGCCTTATCGCTCGCCGCCGACGCAGCCGGGATTCTTTCCGTAACCTGGGGAGGCGGGACCGCGGGCGGCGGAGGGTTCACTCAGTTGCTGCTGGTTCCCCAAATGCTGCTGGTGATGCTGTCCACTGGGATGGCGCCGGCCGACTCGTTTCCCGACTGGCTGCATCCGTTCGTACGGAACCAACCTGTTTCGCAGGTGACGCAAACCCTGCGTGGGCTTGCCGGCGGACATATCGTGGTGAGCAATCTGGCGACCAGTTTGGCCTGGTGCCTCGGGCTGCTGGTGGTATTCGGCGCGCTCGCGGTGCGAATACAGAGGCGGCGCCCGCAATGAGCGCCAACGCACTGCCGCGGAGTTCACTGGCCGCCGAAAGTCTACTGTTGGCAAACCAGCTACTCACTCGGTGGCGGCGCCAGCCCGCGCTGCTAATCCAGGGTTTGGTGTTACCGACCTTTCTGCTGATTGCCTACAAACTGCTGGTTGGCAAGTCGATTATCAGAATCACCGGCACTGACAGTCTCTATAGCCTGGTGCCGATGTGTGCCGTGGCCGGTGCGATGTTCGGGGCGCTGGCAGCCGGCCGCACCATTTCCTTCGAACGCGACGCCGGTCTGATCGGAAGACTGTGGGTGTTTCCCGTACACCGGGCCAGCGCCCTGACCGGTCGGCTTCTCGCCGAAGCTGCACGCACGCTCGGGAGTTCCGCGCTCATCACAGCGGTCGGTGTTGCGCTCGGGCTTCGCTTCGGACGCGGCTGGCTCGCTGTGATCCCGTTCATACTGGTGCCGGTGCTGGTGGTGGCCCCCTTCTCAATGGCAGTCATAGCGATCGCGGTGCGGGCCAAGAGCGGTGCCATGCTCGTCTGGCTGGGGGTGCCGTCCACCGGCGCGGTGTTCGCCAGCTCTGGTGTAGTTCCAATTCAAACGCTGCCATCGTCGGTGCGGCTCGAGATACGCCTCAATCCGATGTGGCCGACGATTGAGTCGATGCGGGGACTCGCCCACGGCGGTCCCGTGCTGTGGCCGCTCCTGCTGACCGTTATATGGGCTGTTGGTCTGGCCGCAGTGCTCGTGCCGCTGGCCGTGCGCGGTTATCGCGCCGCCGCCGAATCCCCGCACTGACACTTGTTACTCACCCTCATCCACGGCGCCATACGACAACTGAAAGGTTGGAATTTCCGCGATGAGAGTTGTGCTGGCATGTTATGGAACTCGCGGCGATGTGGAGCCCTCGCTTGCCATCGGCCGTGAGCTGTTGCGCAGAGGACACGACGTACGCGTAGCTGTCACTCCCGGTCTGGTTGGCTTCGCCGAGGCGGCTGGGCTTGCGGCGGTCGCTTTCGGACCGGACTTTAAGTCCTTCGACGACACGCAACGCAACCTGTTGCCCGCGAACAATTTTCGCATCCTCTTGCAGATCCCGCGGCTTATCAGTTTGACGCGAGAAGCTCGCGCGCTCCTCACGGAGACCTGGGAAAAGACGAGCACCATTCTGACGCCCATGGTGGAGGGGGCTGACCTTCTAGTCACCCACCAGCATCTCGAGGAAATGGCCCTGAACATCGCGGAGTACTACGACATTCCCTTGGCCACGGTGCATGTCACCCCGAGACGGGCCAACCGCCAGATGCGCTCCGCCACCTCGCTCAATGAGTGGCGGCACTACCGGGGAATGTTTAAAGACATCGAGAACGCGCAGCGCCGTGAGCTGGGCCTGCCGAAGGCGACAACGCCGTCGCGGTGGCGGATCACAAGACGTGGATCGCTGGAAATCCAGGCGTACGACGAGGCCGGCTTTCCCGGCCTCGCCGCCGAATGGGCGAGATTCGACGGGCAACGGCCCTTTGTGGGCACGCTGACGCTAGAAATGTCGACCGACGCCGATGACGAGATTGCGACATGGATTGCCACAGGAACACCGCCGATTTACTTCGGGTTTGGCGGCACACCGGTCCAATCTCCGCGCGACACGATCGCAATGATCGCGGCGGCCTGTGCGCAGTTAGGGCAGCGGGCACTAGTTTGCGCCGCCGCCTCTGACTTTAGCGATGTCCCGCAGTTCGAGCACGTTAAAATAGTGGGCGCGATGAATTTCGCGACTATCTTTCCCCTCTGCCGCGCGCTCGTTCACCAGGGCGGCTCCAGCACCACGCCCATCGGCCTGCGCGCCGGAGTGCCCACATTGGTTCTTTGGACGTGGCCCGACCAGGCTCTTTGGGGAACTCAGCTCACAAGACTCAAGGCGGGCGCCGGCCGAAGTTTCTCTACCGTGACCGAAGAATCGCTGGTCGCGGACCTGCGCCAGATTCTTGCCCCTGAATACGCCGCTCGAGCCCGCGAGCTCTCAACACGGATGACCAAACCGGCCGAAAGCGTTGTCAACGCCGCAGATCTACTGGAAAAATTCGTCCGCTTGAAGCGTTTCGGCTAGCTAATCGAGACTAATCGATAAGGCGCTGTGCGGCGGCGTGTTTCACTCCGTACCCGAACCGCGTCCGTCAATAAATGACGAGGCAGTCCCCCAGTTGCGGATCAGGGATCCGTAGGGCGCTTGTGTCCAGCCGAATTTCTTCTCTCGCGCCTCGTCATGCGTGTAGTCATTTGGTAATTCCTGCTCGTATGCCTCGATGGCTTCATACGGTCCCGGTACCCACATAGGAAGAACGGGGTGTCCCGTTGAGCATCGAGTCTTCCACTAAGAGGTAGTCGCCCGCGGAGAGCAGCGGCCGCAATAGTTTCATCTCGTTCAGCATGTGATCCATTGAGTGATCGCTGTCTAGGATGGCGAAAATCTTGCCGGGAAACTCATTTTGGAGACTTTGCATGGGCTCGACAATAGCCGGCACGGTGGAGACGATTCGACCAATAAGACATCGGGATCGCTTCGCGCTGCCGGCTCAAAAAATAGTGGGAGACGTCCACGAAAAGCGCCTTGAATGGTTCGCCGATCTGCCTCATGACTTTGGCGAAATATAAAGCTGAGCCAGCATGATTTGTGCCGGACTCGATAACAAAAGAGGGCTTCAGTTCAAACAGGATCTCTTGCTAATTCCAAACATCACCCACCACCGAATTCTGGCAGTCGACGCTCATCCAAGTAGTCGTCTTCCATACGTCAGTGTTAACGTGCCACTTGTGATACTCGAAGGCTTCGGAGCCCGCTGGCTGATAAAATTAATTGAGATAATAAATCCGAATAACACCGTCAGCTTTTTTGCGAGAGGCGCCGGCAGAAATGCCCCATAGTTAGCTCCGTGCGATGCGTTCCGGGCTTCAATTCAGGCCGAGAATGGCGGTGATGTCGTCGTCGTGACGGACACGCTGGAAGCGTTCCGCTGTTTCTACTGCGCCGAAGGCAAGTTTGCGTCGAAGCTCTTCGTCGGATTCGAGCGCCATTAGGTTGGCGGCGAGGGTGTTCGAGTCCCCGGGGGGGCTGAGCAGTCCGTTGACTCCCGCGTCGATGATCTCCGGGGTGGCCCCGGCATTCGTCCCGCACACCGGCAGTCCTGCTCGCATCGCCTCCACGGTGACGCGGCCGAAACCCTCGCATTGGCTGCACATCAGGCCGACGTGGGCGGCGGACCAGAAGGGTGCGAGGTCGTCGGTTGGTCCGTGAATGGTCACGAGCTCCTCGACGCCGAGGCGTCGGGCAAGCTTGCGAAGTGGTGCCTGGCTGCCGGCGCCGACTAAGGTCAGCTCGATGTCGACGCCGGCCTTGCGGGCACGCGCGACGGCCTGGACTGCGAGCTGTTGTCCCTTGGCGGGGGAAAAGCGGCCCGCGAGAACGACGCGCAGGGGCTCGCCTGGGTGTCGCTCGGGGGGTGTGCCGAGGGGTGTGTCGACGACCGGATAGACGATGTGAGTCGCCATCGTCGGGTCGATCTCCAGGAGCGTCCTTTCGATCGCGTGTGAACTGCAGATCACCGACTCCGACAGCCGGCCGATGAGACGCATTGACCTGCGGTAGCCGAACAGGAACCGAAGCTGGAAGTCGTCTCGGCCGAACTCGCTGACCATCCAGTAATGGGTGATGCCGAGCAGTTTGGCGGCGATTGCGTGAGCAGCAACGGTTAACGTGTTGGTGAACACGATCGTCGGACGCAGTCGATTGAGCAGCAACACTGCGCGCACGGTGTCTATCAGGAGAAGCGCGCCGACGATCGCCGTACCGAGGGGCAGAACGAGCACGCCAACAAGGGCCTCGATGAATGGCACGCGCAGTCGCCCGCGCCACCCCTCGCCATACATCCACCACCCAATCCGGGCAACCTCGGTCCGGACACCGTGGCGCGTGCACTCCGCTTCCATGGCGCCCTTCTGCGGGTAGACGGCGACCAGGTCCAGGTCTGGCCGCCTTTCCCGGAGCGCCACGACCACGTCACGAAATCCGACCGCGCCGCCTCCGCCGCTGAAATCAGCACTGGGTGAGACCAGCACCAACCGGGTCGGTCGTTTTGGAGCGGCCCCGTCATGTGATTGGGAAGGACGTCGGCCCCGGATTGCCATTGTGCAGACTCTTTCAGTTCGCCGAGCAGGTTACGCTTTGGGGCCTGGGCCGTCTCGGTAACATACTCCGATTGAACCAGTGTTGCGCCACGTCTCACGAAAGTTGTTCCGGGCCTGGCGGCGAGGACCGTACCGGAGAGCCAGCCGTCGACCCCGCAGGAGAATAGGTCCGGACAACACGGGGCCAGTCGTGGTCCATACCGGGTGGTCAGGTGGCGAAGTGCGCCTGGTTGACGTGCGCGGCCACCCGCAACGCGTTGGCCGCGACCGTCAAACTGGGATTCAAACCGGCGCTGGACGGAAAGAAGGAGGCGTCGACCACGTAGAGGTTGTCCGCTTCGTGTGCCCTGTTGTATGGGTCGAGCACGCTGGTTTTGGGATCGGTACCGAAGCGGCACGTGCCGCAAACATGGCCCAGGGTCGAGTTATTCGCGCCGGTGCGCAGTGTGAGCGTGCGAAACGGCTTCAACACCTCTTTTATCTGGCGGATGAACACTTTGCGGCGTTCGATCTCACTGGCATGTAAACGATATTGAAGCCGCAGCCGTTGGCGGTCGTCCGCGCCGGGTCGGTCACTGGCCAGGACGCGGTTGTCCAGATACGGCAGGTCTTCCAACATCGGGGCCAGCACCAGCCCACCGTTGAAGAAGCGATCGTAGATCGGTCGCACCGCAGGGCTCATCATGCGCAGTATCTTTGGCTGCCAGCCGGGTTGGTTGGTGAACATGTTCATGGATGCCAAATTGGCCATTGCGCCGGCCGACTGTAAGGTGCCGTATTTCTGCCCCTCCCAGAAATAGAAGTCGTTGAGCCCGACTTCCTTGTTTTCGGCCGTGATCTTGCAGCCGCGTTCCGGCCAGACTTCGATCCAATCCATCAGATGGCGCATCAGGTTGCGGCCCACTAGGTCGGAGCCGTTGGCCAGTCCGCGCGGCCACGTGCCCGACCGGGAGTTGAGCAACAGTACCGGGGTGGCCAACGCACCGGCGGCAAGCACCACCACTTTGGCTTTGAGGCCCAGCATGTCGGAGTGGCGCTGGGCGATTACCTGCTGGACGTGGGTGCGGTCGGCCTCGAGGCGCAGCACCCGGCATTCGTCGAGTAGGTGGGCGCCGTGCTCGGCCACGGCGGGCAGGACGGCATTGCGGCCGGCGTCGTTTTTGCACGATTGCGGACAAAGGTGGGCCTGGCAGGTGGTACACCCGTCGGTGTAATCGCAGGCCATCGGGAGGTGATAGGGGTGCAGTCCACGCTCGGCCAGGTGGTTGACCAGCGGCTGGTTGTCGGTCGAAAACGGCGGTGCGGCGGGCAGATTCACGTGGGCGGCTTCTGGGCGCAGTGGGTCGGGTGCGCCGCGCACCCCGAGCATTTTTTCGGCCTCGGCATACCAGGGACTCAGCTGGTCGTAGGTGATCGGCCAGGCCTCGGGCACGGTGGAGTCGCCCGGGTCGCGGAAGTTTTGGCGGGGCGTGAAATCTTGTACGAAGAATCGTTCGCAGACCATGCCGTACAGGGCCGAGGAGCCGCCGGTGCCGCTGCCGATGAACGGCACGAAACGCTTCGAGCGCCGGCCGCTGATGTCTTCGATCTCGTCGGTGGTGCGTCCGGCGCGGGCCAAGGCGTCGTAGTAAGTTTCTTCGGAACGGTAGGCCTGTGGCTCGGCCAGTTCGGGCATCGCCGCGCGGATCGTGCCGGGTGTCCCGGGCAGTGTCGAGCGTCCCTTTTCGACGAACAGCACCCGCCGGCCCGAGCGGGCCAGCGAGTAGCCCAGCATCCCGCCGCCCATGCCGGCGCCTACGACAATTACGTCCCACAGCACCCGCTTGGCCTCGCGTGCGCTCAGTTCGCCGTCAGCCAAATCGAGCTCCTCAGTGGATGATGGCCCAACGCGTGGCCCGGGCGAAACGCGATGGTACCACCCGTTTGCTACGGACCCGGCTGGGTAAGTTCCTCGACCAGCTATCGGACAGGAGCTTCGATCCGTCCGGGTAACCTCAGCTCAACTGCTAGCATCCCGTCCGTGTCTGGAGGCAAGGCGGCGGTGCGGATCGGCATCCTGGGGGCAGCGCGCATCGCACCGGCGGTGCTCATCAGACCCGCTCGGGAAAACGCTGAGGTCGTGGTGGCCGCGGTGGCCGCACGCGAAGCGTCCCGCGCTCAAGCCTTTGCCGCAAAATATGGTATCGCCAGGGTTCACGACAGCTACGAGGCGCTGATCGCCGACACCGACCTCGATGCTATCTATATTCCGCTGCCAACGGCCTTGCACGGCCGGTGGACCCGCGCTGCGCTGACCGCGGGCAAACACGTGCTGTGTGAAAAGCCGTTCACTGCCAATGCTGCCGAGGCCCGCGAGGTGGCCGAGCTGGCCGCCAAATCAGACCGGGTGGTGATGGAGGCATTTCACTTCCGGTATCACCCGTTTGCTTCGCGCGTTGAGGAAATCATTGCCTCGGGAGAGCTGGGCACGCTGCAGCGAGTCGAGGCGCACTGGAGCTTCTGGATGCCGAAGTCGTCGCACAACCGCTACAACTACTCCCTCGCCGGTGGCGCGCTAATGGACCTCGGCTGTTATGCGGTTGCGTTGGTGCGCACGTTCGGCGGTTCGACGCCGGAAGTCGTTTCGGCGCAAGCGAAGTTGCGCAGCCCTCAGGTGGACCGGACCATGACGGCCGAGTTGCGGTTCGCCGGTGGGCACACCGGCCGGGTCCACTGCTCGATGTGGTCGACCGATCTACCGCGGCTCACCGCGAGGGTGGTCGGCGACCGTGGTGAGCTGCGGCTAAATCCGCTGATCCCTTTCCAGCGGTTCTCGGTCCGATCAACTACCGGAAAGCGTGTGGAGAGGTTCGGGGTGCGCCCCACATATGCGTACCAGCTTGACGCTTTTGCTGCCGCGGTGCTGCGCGGCGAGCCAGTGAAGACGACGCCGGAAGACGCGGC
>NZ_LZKE01000075.1:0-3216 GCF_001672675.1 Mycobacterium sp. E2327 | reverse complement strand
GGGTGACAGACCCCGACAGCGCGCGGGCGAACACCGCCTCGGCGATGCCGGTGACCGGCACCCCGAGGTCCAGCGCCGACTTCACCGTCCAGCGCCCGGTGCCCTTCTGCTCGGCCTCGTCGAGGATGACGTCGACGAGCGGCTTGCCGGTCTTGGCGTCCTTCTGGCGCAGGACCTTCGCGGTGATCTCGACGAGGAAGCTGTCCAGGTCGCCCTTGTTCCACTCGTCGAAGACGTCGGCGATCTCGTCGGCGGTCTTGCCGAGCCCGTCGCGCAGCAGCTGGTAGGCCTCGCCGATCAGCTGCATGTCGGAGTACTCGATGCCGTTGTGCACCATCTTGACGAAGTGGCCGGCGCCGTCGGGGCCGATGTGGGTGCAGCACGGGACGCCGTCGACGTGCGCGGAGATCTCCTCGAGCAGCGGGCCCAGCGACGTGTAGGACTCGGCCGGGCCGCCCGGCATGATCGACGGGCCGTTGAGCGCCCCCTCCTCGCCGCCGGAGATGCCGGCGCCGACGAAGTGCAGGCCGCGTTCGCGCATCGCCTTCTCCCGGCGGATGGTGTCGGTGTACAGGGCGTTGCCGCCGTCGATGATGATGTCGCCTTCCTCCATGGCGTCGGCGAGCTCGTTGATGACGGCGTCGGTCGGGTCGCCGGCCTTGACCATGATCAGCACTCGCCGGGGCTTCTCCAGCGCGTCGAGGAATTCTTCGATGGTCTCCGAGCGCACGAACTTGCCCTCGTCGCCGTGCTCTTTCAGCAGTGCGTCGGTCTTGGCGACTGACCGGTTGTGCAGCGCCACCGTGTAACCGTGGTGGGCGAAATTGCGGGCGATGTTCGAACCCATCACGGCGAGGCCGGTGACGCCGATCTGCGCGGTACCGGTCTGAGAATTCTTGGAATTCGGGGCACTCATGGCTTGGCCTCTCAGGTCGCAGAACTTTTCCGACAAGCTGTCGGATCACACTGTGGCACAGCCGACTCCGAGAGGCATCCCAGGGTGCTGGCCCACTTCGACGCTAGACGTTGAACAGTCGGCGCAGCTCGATGAGCCACGGCACCACCAGCGCCACGGTGGGCACCACCAATACCGCGGCCGCGGCCAGGTACGCGGTCGCCGCCAGCACCAGGCTGTTGCCGCGGCCCGACAGCCGCCGCACCCGCACCACCGTGCTGGTACCGCCCATCGCCAGCGCGCCCGACGGCGCCCGACCCGATGCACAGGCGACCAACGCCCGGGCCAGGGGAGTGCGCCCGGTGGCGCGCACCGCGGCGTCGTCGGCCAGAAGCTCGACGAGCAGTTGCACCGCGCGTAACGCGTTGGCGCTCCGGACGAACCGCGGGAAGGCGGCGTGCGCCGCGGTGAAAGCCTCCAGCACCAAATCGTGGCGGGCGCGCAGGTGGGCGCGCTCGTGGGTGAGGATGGCCGAGACCTCCGCGTCGCCGAGCGTCTTCAGCGTTCCCTCGCTGACCACCACGCGGCTGCGCACGCCCGGCAGGCAGTAGGCGAGCGGTTGCGCGACGTCCAGCACGCGCAGATCGCGGGTGTTGGCGCAGGGCTGGACGAGGTCCGCGCCGTGGCCGACCCCGACCAGGTCGACGACCATGCGATGGTGGGCCCGCCGCCGCCGATTGGCGATGGCCACCCGCGCGACCGCGACCATCAACCGGACGCCGACCGACACGGTCAGCGCGAAGACGGCGATGTATGCCGCCCACAGCGGCCAGCCCAGCCGGTCGGGGGCGCCCATGACGCTGGCGGTCGGCCGCCCGTCGGGGCCGGGCACCAGCACCCGGCTGGCGATCGCGATGCCGGCGCTGAACGCCGAGAGCACGGCGGCGAGGGCGACGGCCTGCCACAACACCATCGCGGCACGCGGGGCGCGCAGGGGCCACGTCGCGCGTGCCAATAAAGCGGGTGCCGGACCAACCAACAGCACCGCGAGGATGGAGAAGGCCAGCGCGGACACGCTGCCAGTCTCCCTCAGTCCTGCGCTGGCGCGCCAGCCGACGGCGCTTGGTTGCGCGGATTGGCTTCCAGTTCGGCCAGCGCGCGCCGCAGCGCCTCCGCCTCGTCGGCGCCGACGCGCTCGACGAAATGCACCAGGGCGGCCTGCCGGCCCCCGGAGTCCTCGGCCTGGGCCAGCGCGTCCACCATCAGCCCGGCGACGAGCTCGTCGCGGCCGTGCACCGGCGCGTAGCGGTGGGCGCGGTCGTCGCGGATCTGGGAGACCAGGTTCTTCTTGGCCAGCCGCTGCAGCACGGTCATGATCGTGGTGTAGGCGAGGTCGCGCCGCGCCGACAGCGCCTCGTGGACTTGACGGACGGTCTGGGGCTCCGGCGTGGACCACAGGTGGTCCATCACCGCGCGTTCCAGATCCCCTAGCCGGGTCAACTTGGCCATAGTGCGTTCATCTCCTGAGCGTCAAAACCAGCGTACTCGCTTACTACCGGCCGTCGTATCTATCCGGGCACGACGCCCCCCGTACACAGCAAAACCATACCTTGCGAAATTAGGGCAGCCTTGCCTATGCTGAGGGCGGTCGAGCGACATGACCGCGGCGAGTCCTGAGGGCTGCAGCGACCCCCGGTCTACTCGATCGGCGAGCCCCGTGCCCAGCGCGGGGCTCGCCCGTTTCTACGGATGTTTCCTCGCCGATCGCCCCGATGACCCATGGTGTAGACAAATGAGCGTGCCACCGCCACCCGATGCGCCGTTGCCCCCGGACTTCACCGCGCCGTTTGACGGCGAATTGGGGCTGCACTACACCGAACTCACCCCGGACCGCGTCCGGGCGCAACTGGAGGTCACACCGAAGCTGTTGCAACCCATGGGCCTCGTGCACGGCGGCGTCTACTGCTCGGTGATCGAGAGCATGGCCAGCGTGGCCGCCTACACCTGGCTGAACGCCAAGGGCGACGGCGGCAACGTGGTCGGCGTCAACAACAACACCGATTTTCTGCGCTCGATCAGCTCCGGGACGGTGTACGGCACCGGCGAGCCGATCCACCGCGGCCGGCGCCAGCAACTGTGGCTGGTCACCATCACCGACGACGACGATCGGGTAGTGGCCAGGGGTCAGGTGCGGCTGCAGAACCTCGAAGCTTAGCGGGCAGCGGACGCCCGCCCAGGGCGTTAAGACATCCCAGGTTCGTAAGTTGTCAAGCGGCGGCGGGGGCTCGGTGGGCCCAGGCTTTGTCTTCGTCGTAGAGGGT
>NZ_LZKE01000074.1:0-10150 GCF_001672675.1 Mycobacterium sp. E2327 | reverse complement strand
TCACGGCCCGGCCGCAGCGCGCTGGCTGGAAACACGGTCTACACCGTCCTTCCCGGCGAGTCGGCGGACGCGGCGCGGCGCTGGGTGCGCGATCTCACGGCGGCCATGCCCGAAGCCGTCGGCGTTGCGGCCGGCATCAGTGGACCGGCCGACGTGGCGGACCTCGTCGCCGCGCGCCGGGAGGCCGACGAGTGTCTGGCGCTGCATGAATCCGGCGGCGGGGCGCCGCCGGCGTACGACGAGGCGTGGGACGAGATCCTGCTGCAGCGGCTGCGCACCGCGGCGCGAGCCGGCCGGTTGCCGGACCGGGGACCGGTCGCCGATTTGCGTCGCCACGACCAAGCGAACTCGACGGACTACGTCGGCACGCTGCGAGCCTGGCTGGAGGCCCAGGGCGACCCGGTGCGTGCGGGGGAGCGGTTGGGGGTGCACGAGAACACCGTGCGATACCGGCTGCGCAAGATGGCCGAGATAACCAACCTGCCGCTGGACGACGCCAAGAAGCGGCTGGCGATGACGATCGAGTTGGCCGCCACCGACACGGACTGACGCCCCGCGCACTGTCGGAACACGACAATGCGCGGCGGCAGCGTTGTCCGACTGGGGCAAGCCCGTGGTCTTGATCCCGGCCACCATGGAGTTGTCAACCAATGCCCCGGTTTGAGGTGACCGTCCCATGACTACTCCGCGCCCCGACGAGATGGAAACCCTCGAGGTTTCCGCGCGCGTGCCGCCGCTCCTCGCGCGGCTGTTCGGCCTGAACCCGTTGGTGCGCACCATCGACCGCGTCGAAGCGTTGTGTCTTGTGCTCGCGTTCGTGGTTTCGATCGTCGCCCTTCCCGTCGCGGCCGCCGTCGGGACCGCGGTCCACGACTCCCGCAGCCGCGTCTATGCCGCGCAGGCGCAGACCCGCCAGAAAGTCACCGCGACCATCACGGGGGACAGCGACGCCGGCCGGAACCTGTCCAGCCCGACCGTCGCCGCGCCGGCGCGCTGGTTCGTCGCGGGTTCCGAACACACCGGCCTGGTTGTCGTCGAGCGGACCGCCAAACCCGGTGACCGCGTGGATATTTGGGTGGACGAGCAAGGTCTGCCGGTCGGCAAGCCGGTGTTTTCCGCATCGGACGAGGCAGTGGCGACCGCAACGGCCATCTGGTTCGGCGTCGTCATCGGGGCGGCGACGCTATTCGGGATGGCGCGCATCCTCATCGACCGCAAGCGCCACGCCGGCTGGCAGCGGGACTTCGACCGCATGGTCGCCGACCGCACCGCCGATTAGCCGCGGCTCACCGACTTCAAGCACCTGCCCGCCGCGGGCGCCGAGTCGTCAGGGGCGGTTGCCCACCGCGGCCCGTCCCTGACGACACTTTCCGATATGAAAGAAGTAAACGAAAATGCATGATACACAACCAATTTGGCTGACCCGGCACGAATACGGCCGCCTGGTGGGCGAGCTCACGGCGCTGCGCTCTCGGCGCAGCATCGAAGTGCCGGACGACTTCATGGACTACGACGCCAACCGGATCGCGCGCTACTCGGCGCGCCGGGCGCGCATCCGTGAAATCGAGGATCTGCTGGCTCGCGCCATCGTGACGGAGGACAGGACCGCCGCCGAGCCGGGAACGATCGTCACCATCCGGTACGAGGACACCGGCGAAACCGAAACCTTTCGGCTGGGCCGGTACGGCGCCAAGGACGGCAACATCAAGGTGTACTCGACCCTGTCGCCGCTGGGCCGCGCGATTGCCGGTGCGCGTCCGGGGGAACGACGGGTCTACTCGATTCCCGACGGCGCCGACCTGATCGTGACGCTGATCAGCGCGGTGCCCGACGTCGCCGTGGTCGCATGATCCTCGAGCTGGTCGACCCCGTGGCCATGCTGTTTCTCTTGATGGCGACGGCTGGGCTCGTCGTGGCCGTCGCCTACGGCAAATCGGACGGCCGATAATCATCGCGCACGCGGCGAGGCCGGGCCACAATGACGAGATGAGTCCAGAATCTGCCCGCAAGCGGCGACTTCGCGTGTCCGCGCTCGCGGCGGTCGCCAACCCGTCGTACACGCGCGTCGACACCTGGAACCTGCTCGACGACGCCTGCCGCCACCTGCGCGACGTCGACCTCGCCGGCCTGGACAAGACGCACGACATCGCCCGGGTGAAGCGCCTGATGGACCGCATCGCCGCCTACGAGCGGTACTGGCTGTACCCCGGCGCGGCCAACCTCGCGACGTTTCGCGCCCACCTGGAGGGCCTTTCGACGGTGCGCCTCAGCGAGGAGGTGTCGCTGGCGGTGCGCCTGCTGAGTGAGTACGGCGACCGCGCCGGGCTCTTCGACACCACCGCGTCGCTGGCCGAGCAGGAGCTGGTCGCCCAGGCCAAACAGCAGCAGTTCTACACCGTGCTGCTCGCCGACGACGCCCCGTCGACGGCCCCCGACAGCCTGGCCGAGTGCCTGCGGGCGCTGCGCAGCCCGTCCGACGACGTGCAGTACGAGCTGCTGGTGGTGGGCAGCATCGAGGACGCCATCACCGCGGTCGCGCTGAACGGCGAGATCCAGGCCGCGATCATCCGCCACGACCTGCCGCTGCGCTCGCATGACCGGGTGCCGCTGATGAACACGCTGCTGGGCGCCGCCTGCGAGGATGCGCTGACGACGGAAACCCAGGATTGGGTGGAATGCGCCGAGTGGATACGGGAGCTGCGGCCGCACATCGACCTGTACCTGCTCACCGACGAGTCGATCGCCGCGGAGACCGAGGACGAACCCGACGTCTACGATCGGACGTTCTACCGGCTCAACGATGTCACCGACCTCAACAGCACCGTGCTCGCGGGCTTGCGAAACCGTTTCGCCACACCATTTTTCGACGCCCTGCGCGCCTACGCGGGGGCGCCGGTCGGCCAGTTCCACGCGCTCCCCGTCGCGCGGGGCGCCAGCATCTTCAACTCAAAATCCCTGCAGGACATGGGGGAGTTCTACGGCCGCAACATCTTCATGGCCGAGACCTCGAGCACCTCCGGCGGCCTGGACTCGCTGCTGGACCCGCACGGCAACATCAAGAAGGCGATGGACAAGGCCGCGGTCACGTGGAATGCCAACAACACCTACTTCGTCACCAACGGGACGTCCACCGCCAACAAGATCGTCGTGCAGGCCCTGACGCGACCGGGCGACATCGTCCTCATCGACCGCAACTGCCACAAGTCGCACCACTACGGCCTGGTGCTCGCCGGCGCCTACCCGCTGTACCTGGACGCCTACCCGCTGCCCGAGTACGCGATCTACGGGGCCGTGTCGCTGCACACGATCAAAAAGGCGCTGCTGGACCTCGAGGCGGCCGGCCAGCTGGACCGGGTCCGCATGCTGCTGCTGACCAACTGCACCTTCGACGGCGTCGTCTACAACCCGCGCCGGGTGATGGAGGAGGTGCTGGCGATCAAGCCAGACATCTGCTTTCTGTGGGACGAGGCGTGGTACGCGTTCGCGACCGCGGTGCCATGGGCGCGGCAGCGCACCGCGATGGTGTCCGCGGAACGCCTCGAGCAGATGCTGGCGTCCCCGGAATACGCTGCGGAGTACCGGGATTGGGCCGCATCGATGGAGGGAGTGCCGCGTTCCGAGTGGGTCGATCGGCGGCTGCTTCCCGACCCGGCCCGCGCGCGCGTTCGCGTCTACGCGACGCACTCCACGCACAAATCGCTGTCGGCGTTCCGGCAGGCGTCGATGGTGCACGTTCGCGACCAGGACTTCAAGGCGCTCACCCGCGACGCCTTCGTCGAGGCGTTCTTGACGCACACCTCGACGTCGCCGAACCAGCAGCTGTTGGCGTCGCTGGACCTGGCGCGCCGGCAGGTCGACATCGAGGGCTTCGAGTTGGTTCGCAACGTCTACAACATGGCCCTGATCTTTCGCCACCGCGTCCGCAAGGACCGGCTGATCGGCAAGTGGTTCCGCATCCTCGACGAGTCCGACCTGGTGCCCGACGAGTTCCGCGCGTCGTCCGTCAGCTCCTACCGCGAGGTTCGGCAGGGCGCCCTGGCGGAGTGGAACGAGGCGTGGCGGTCGGACCAGTTCGTGCTCGACGCGACGCGGGTCACCCTGTTCATCGGCAAGACCGGCATGAACGGCTACGACTTCCGCGAGAAGATCCTGATGGAGCGGTTCGGAATTCAGATCAACAAGACGTCCATCAACAGCGTGCTGCTGATCTTCACCATCGGGGTCACCTGGTCGAGCGTGCACTACCTGCTCGACGTGCTGCGGCGCATCGCGACCGACTTCGAGCGCAGACAGAGCATCGGCGGCAAGGACGACCGTGCCCTGCAACAGCGCCGGGTCGAGGAGATCACCGAGGACCTGCCGCACCTGCCGGATTTCAGCGAATTCGACATGGCGTTCCGCCCCGTCGACGCCTGCATGTTCGGCGACATGCGGTCGGCCTTCTACGCCGGATACGAGGAGTCGGATCGCGAGCACGTGCTGATCGGCATGGCGGGCCGGCGGCTCGCGGAGGGCCGGACGCTGGTGTCCACGACGTTCGTGGTGCCCTACCCGCCGGGCTTCCCGGTGCTGGTCCCGGGCCAGGTGGTCTCCAAGGAGATCGTCTATTTCCTGGCCCAGCTCGACGTCAAGGAGATCCACGGCTACAACCCCGACCTGGGGTTGTCGGTCTTCACCGACGCCGCGCTGGCGCGCATGGAGGCCCAACGCAGCGCGGCGACGGCCGCGGTCGGTTCGGCATACCCCGCCTTCGAGCTACCGGCCGACGCGTCGGCGCGCAACGGCGACAGCGTCGTGCAGGCGGTGAGCGGGGGCGGCTGAGCGCCGCTATCCGGCCACGGCCGGCCAGTCCGACAGGCCCTGCCGGATTCCGCGGGCGATCGCGTCTTGGCGCGCGGGGCTGCCGGCGGGAGCCGTCCGTTGGCAGCTGCAGCTGAGACTGCTGAACGCGCTAGGGTCGGCGCTCGCCGTCGCCGATCCGACGACGCCGGCACCCACGCAAACGGCAACGCCGATCAGGACTTTGCTGGTCAATATCGTCAACTTTCCCATGACAATTCCAGCGTAGGCGCGGGTCGCTGGGAATCTGCTGGGAAGGCTTGGGAATCAGGGGGTTTCCGCCGCCGCGCGGTCTTCCGGGTGACCGGGGTGGCGTCCCGCACGCTGCGGCAACACGACGACCAACGCGACGACGATCGCGGCGATCACCGCCGACGCCAGGGGGCGGCTCAGCGCGAGGCCGCCGTCGGCGACCGGCTTGTCGATGAAGTCGCCGACGGTTGCGCCCAGCGGCCTGGTGAGGATGAAGGCCACCCAGAACAGGGCGACGCGCGAGATGCCGGTCCAGTAGTACAGGGCAACGACCACGAGCAGGGCCGCGCCGAACACCAGTGCGCCGCGTTCGTAGCCGAATCCGCGGGTGTCGGCGAGCCAGTCGCCGAGCGCGGTGCCGAGAGTCTGCGAAAACGTGATCGTGGCCCAGTAGAACGCCTCGACCTTCGGCGTCGAAACGGTGCTCACCGACACCGTGCCCTGCGTCCAGCGCCACAGCCCCAGGGTCGCCAGGAGCAGGCTCAACAGCAACAGCGATCCGCCCGTGTAGCCGATCCCCAGTTGTCGGTCGGCGAAGTCGGCCAGCGTCGTGCCGAACGTCGTCGACGCCACGATGGTGGCCCAGTACAGGCTCGCGTGGAATTGCTTGGCGAAGATCTGCGCGACGACCAGGGCGACGAGCGCGACGCCGAATAGCGCGACCCCCGCGGCGTAACCCCAGTTCAGCGTCATCGTGACGGTGTCGCCACCCGTCTCGCCCAGCGTCGTCGCCAGGATCTTGATCACCCAGAAGCCCAGGGTGACCGCAGGAACCTTGGTCAAGGCGTGTTTGGCCGCGTCATCAGTCACGTAGTTGATCCTCCCACGGCGTCCCAGGCTATGCGTCCCCTATGAATTTCGGCGTGGCGATAAGGCGTTCAACATGTTTCAGGCCGCGCGTGACGGCGCATATCGGTGTCCACATTAAACGATGCTATGAAACACCTTAATATTCAATAAGTTTGGCGCGCCGCGATCCCGGGTGCCCGCCAAACGCTGTGGCAACATTGTTGAATGGGTGCGCGGTGGTCGATCATGGCCGTCTCGTTGGGGGTGACGGCGACGTCCTTCCTTTTCATCAACGGCGTGGCGTTCCTCATTCCCTCGCTTGAGTCACACCGCGGCATGTCGCTGCCGGCGGCGGTCCTGCTGTCGTCGATGCCCAGCTGGGGCATGGTGGTCACGCTGGTCTTCTGGGGTTACGTGCTGGACCGGGTCGGCGAGCGCACCGTGCTCACGTCGGGCTCGGCGCTGACGGCGGCCGCCGCATACGCCGCGGCGACGGCCCATTCGGTGCTCATGATCGGTGTGTTCCTGTTCATCGGCGGGATGGCCGCGGCGAGCTGCAACACGGCCGGCGGCCGGCTGGTGTCGGCCTGGTTCCCGCCCCGCCAGCGCGGGCTGGCGATGGGCATCCGCCAAACCGCGCAGCCCTTGGGAATTGCCTTGGGGGCGTTGGTGGTACCGGAGTTGTCCGAAAGCGGCCCGCACCGCGGGCTGATGTTCCTCGCGGTGATGTGCACGATCGCGGCGGTGGCCAGCGCGATCGGAATCATTGATCCGCCAAGGAAATCCCGCACGGCGGCGGCGGTGGAGGAACTGGCCAGCCCGTATCGCGGCTCGTCCGTGTTGTGGCGCATCCACGCGGTCGCCGGCCTGCTGATGATCCCGCAGACGGTGACCGTGACGTTCATGCTCGTGTGGTTGATGCATCGCCACGGTTGGTCGGTGGCGGCCGCGGGCGGCCTGGTCACCCTGACCCAGGTGCTGGGCGCCGCGGGCCGAATCGCGGTGGGGCGGTGGTCCGATCGTGTCGGCTCGCGAATGCGCCCGGTGCGCGCGATCGCCATCGCCGCCGCGGTGGCGCTATTCGTGCTCGCCCTCACCGACGGCACGGGTTCGGGTTACGACGTGTTGCTGATGGTCGCCGTCTCGGTGCTCGCCGTCCTCGACAACGGGCTGGAGGCCACCGCGATCACGGAGTTCGCCGGGCCGTTCTGGAGCGGACGGGCGCTGGGCCTGCAGAACACGACGCAACGGCTGATGGCCGCGGCCGGGCCGCCGCTGTTCGGCGCGGTGATCGCGGCGGCCGAATACCCTGCGGCCTGGGCGCTGTGCGGGTTGTTCCCGCTGGCGGCGGCGCCGCTGGTGCCCGCCGGGTTGGTGCCGCCCGGCCTGGACAGCCGGCCGCCGCCGCCGGAGCGAGAACTGGCCGGCGCGTCGCGACCGTAGTTTTCGCTCACCGGGATCGCAAAGACGTCGCCGTTGGCCAGGTGGCGCAATAGGGCGGTGGGTGCGGCTTTTTGCTGGTCGCCGCCGAATCGCGCCCGGCGCAATGCCTCGATACGGTCCCGGGGGCCGCGTTTGACCGCCCCGGGCGGGCCGCCGGGCCGCGTTAGCGTGACGGCGTGGCGCAACCACTACCGATTCGCGGACCTTTAGAGGGGTCCCGATCCGACCGTGCCCGCCGGGTGGCCGACGTGTTGCGCCAGCAGATTCACGCCGGCGCCTACCCCGACGCGCTGCCGGCCGAGCACGAGCTGGCGGCCGAATTCGCGGTGTCGCGCAACACCGTTCGCGAGGCGCTGGCGGTCCTGAAGAACGAGGGACTGATCGACCGCGGCCCGAAGGTCGGCACGCACGTCGCCCAGCGCAAGTATGCCCACGGCCTCGACGCGCTGCTGGGGCTCAAGGAGACCTTCAAACACCTCGGCGAGGTGCGCAACGAGGTGCGCGCCGCCATGCCGGTGACCGCCCCGCCGTCGGTGGCGCGCCGGCTGGGGCTTCAGGCGGGCGGGCAGGCGGTGTTCGTCGAGCGGTTGCGATACCTGGGCGACCTGCCGCTCAGCCTCGACCTGACCTACCTGGCCCCGGACATCGGGAGCCGGATCCTGGACTACCCGCTCGAGACCAACGACATCTTTGCGCTCATCGAGGAGGTGAGCGGGCAGCGGCTGGGTTCGGCGTCGCTGGCGCTGGAGGCCATCCCCGCCGACGCGCACTCGGCGGCCACATTGCAGGTCCCCGACGGGGCGGCGCTGCTCATGCTGGAGCGGCTCACCAGCCTCGACGACGGCAGGCCCGTCGACCTCGAGTACATCCGGATGCGTGGTGATCGAATCACCATGCGCGGCAGCCTGATTAGGAGCAAGCCATGACGCTGGTCAACAACCGCGCCGACGTACCCGTCACGATCGACGAGTCGCTGTGCATCGACGGCTGCACCCTGTGCGTCGAGGTCTGCCCGCTGGACGCGCTGGCCATCGACCCCGACACCGGCAAGGCCTACATGCATGTCGACGAATGCTGGTACTGCGGCCCCTGCGCGGCCCGCTGCCCCACCGGAGCCGTCACCGTCAACATGCCCTACCTGTTACGCTGATGAAACGCCAAGCCGCACGGCTGATCTCGATCGCCGCCGTTATCGTCGCCGTCGTTTCCGGCTGCTCGCTGGAGTCGTTCTCGCAATCCTCCGGCGTCGTCAACGTCGTGGTGGGATACCAGTCCAAGACCATTAACACCGTGACCGCGGGCACGCTGCTGCGCGCACAGGGCTACCTGGAGCACCGACTCGCCGACATCACCACGCGCACCGGGACCCGATACGCGGTGCGCTGGCAGGACTACGACACCGGCGCCCCGATCACCGCGCAGATGCTCGCCGAGAAGATCGACATCGGCTCGATGGGCGATTACCCGATGCTGATCAACGGCTCCAAGACGCAGGCCAACGCGCTGGCCCGCACGGAGATGGTGTCGGTCACCGGCTACAACCCGCGCGGCGCGCTGAACATGGTTGTGGTGGCTCCTGATTCGCCGGCGACCACGCTGGGCGACCTGGCCGGCGCCAAAGTGTCGGCCAGCGTGGGCTCGGCGGGCCACGGCACGCTGGTGCGCGCCCTGGCCAAGGCCGGCGTCGGCGGCGTGGAGGTGCTCAACCAGCAGCCGCAGATCGGCGCGTCCGCCCTGGAATCCGGTCAGGTGCAGGGGCTTTCGCAGTTCGTCGCGTGGCCGGGGCTGCTGGTATATCAGGGCAAGGCCAAGCTGCTCTACGACGGTGCCGAGCTGAACCTGCCCACCCTGCACGGCGTGGTGGTGCGGCGCTCGTACGCGTCGGCCCACCCGGAGGTGCTGGCGGCGTTCCTGCAGGCGCAACTAGACGCGACCGATTTCCTCAACTCCAAGCCGCTGGAGGCCGCGCGGATCGTCGCGCAGGGCAGCGGGCTGCCGCAGGAGGTGGTGTACCTCTACAACGGCCCCGGCGGCACCTCGTTCGACACCACGCTGAAACCGTCGCTGGTCGACGCGCTGAAAAGCGATGTGCCGTACCTGAAGTCGATCGGTGACTTCGCCGACCTCGACGTGGGAAAGTTCGTCGTGGACACACCGCTGCGCGCGGTGTTCGCCGCCCGCGGGCTCGACTATGACGCGACGCGGGCGCGCGCCGTCAACCCGTCGGTGCTCGCCGGCGACCCCGCGCTCGCCAGCGAGCTGTGGCTGGACGGCTCCGAAACCACCCAAACCATCGCCAATCCCACCGCCCTGCTGCAGGCGATCAGGGATGCCGCCGCCCGCGGCGTGAAGGTCCGCGCGGCCTACGTTCCCGACGCGGAGCTGGGAACGCGGTGGTTCGCCGACAAGGCCGTCTGGGTGCGGGACGGCCAGAACTATCTGCCCTTCGGCACCGTCGCCGGGGCCCGTCGCTACACCGCTGCCCACCCCGGCAGCGTCGCCGTGAATTACCAACAAGCACTGGGAGGTTCGGTATGACCGCCGAATTGAGCGAACGGGTCGTGGGTGCCGTCCCGCTGCCCGCCCTGGCGACCCCGCGCCCGTCGGCCTGGGCGGGGCGGTCGTGGCGGTCGTGGCTCGTGCGGGTGGCGTCGGTGGCCGCCGCCATCGGGCTGTGGCAGCTCCTCACCGCCGGCAAGGTGCGCGCGGTGCTGCGGTTCGACACCCTGCCGACGGTCACCCAGATCGTGACCGCGCTGCACCGCCGGCTGGGCGCCTACGAGTACTGGCTCGACCTGGCGCAGTCGCTGCTGCGGATCCTCACCGG
>NZ_LZKE01000073.1:0-508 GCF_001672675.1 Mycobacterium sp. E2327 | reverse complement strand
GGCATCGTGCTGTCGATCGCCGGCTAAGTCACATCCGCCCCATTAGTACCCGCGCGGAGGGGGCACCCTTTGTGCCCGCCTCAGAGCGACACTTGGCCGCCGCACGCAACGCGAGCACCCGTACATGCATTCGGTGTTCGGTGGAGCGCGGGATATAGCCCGGCCCGTACAGCCCGCGCCGAAGCCGGCGCACCCTGTCCCGTTCCGTCTCCCAACGCAGGGCGTCCGAAATGACTTTCGATGCCCGGCCGGGAACGCAAAAGCCTTGCGCTTCAAGCGCATGGAGCATTTCGGCGACGGTTGCCCGCCCATTATGAGCGAGATGCATCGCGAGCACATAGCGCAGTTCGATTCCTCGAAGGTTCATTGCCGCAGGGTCGCATACCGGTACGACAACGCCTCAAGTTGTCGCTATGAGGCGGGCACAAAGGGTGCCCCCTCCGCGCGGGTACTAATGGGGCGGATGTGACTCAGCCGGCGATCCACGCTGCGGCGGCCAAGTGTCGCT
>NZ_LZKE01000072.1:0-24255 GCF_001672675.1 Mycobacterium sp. E2327 | reverse complement strand
GGAACCAACACCACGCGCGGGCCTCTGTCACGAAGACACGCCGCCACGCGGCATTCTCACCCTGACACTGAGACGCAGAATCGCACTAGATCGCGACTTTGGATGCGATTCTGCTATTGCTCGCGCTAAAGGGTGACTTCCTCGAGCTTGCCGGTGGCGACGTCGAAGACGAAGCCGCGCAGCGACACGTGCTTGGTAACGAACGGGCTGTTCTCGATGCGGCGCAGCGACTGCCGGACGTCCTCGGCGAGGTCCGGGAACGCCTCGGCCGCCCAGGGCGGCTTGACCCCGATCTCGTCCTGGATGCCGCGCTTGAACTCGTCGTCGGTGAAGGTGAGCATGCCGCAGTCGCTGTGGTGGATCAGGATGATCTCCCGGGTTCCCAGCAGCCGCTGGGAGATGGCCAGCGAGCGGATGACGTCGTCGGTGACGACGCCGCCCGCGTTGCGGATGACGTGGGCCTCACCCTCGTTCAGGCCGAGGACGCGGTAGACATCGAGCCGCGCGTCCATGCACGCGACCACCGCGACGTGCTTGCTCGGCGGTAAGGGCAGCGGGCCCTGGAAGGTGCTCGCGTATTGCGCGTTGTTGGCCAGGTAGTCATCGGTAACCGTCACGCAAGCCTCCTCTGGGTGTGGCGGCCTGAAAGTAGCAGCGAGCCACCCGTAATTCACGCATGAAAATCAGCCGGATCACAAGGCTCCGCCCGGCTGGTTAACCTGTCCCAATGCGGAACGGGTGGGCATGGTCCGGTTTCTAGCGCGCCGGTTGCTCAACTACATCGTGCTGCTGGCGCTGGCGTCGTTTCTGACCTACTGCCTGACCTCGGTGGCCTTCTCGCCGCTGGACAGCCTGCTGCAGCGCAACCCGCGCCCGCCGCAGGCCGTCATCGACGCCAAGGCCCACGCGCTCGGCTTGGACAAGCCGATCCCGCTGCGCTACGCGAACTGGGCCTCGCACGTCGTCCGCGGCGACTTCGGCTCGACCATCACCGGGCAACCCGTCGCCACCACGCTGTGGCGCCGCGTCGGGGTCAGCCTGCGGCTGCTGGTCGTCGGCTCGCTGGTGGGCACGGTGCTGGGCATCGTCGCCGGGGCGTGGGGCGCGATCCGCCAGTACCGGCTGAGCGACCGCATCGTCACGCTGCTGGCGCTGCTGTTGCTGAGCACTCCGTCGTTCGTCATTGCCAACCTGCTGATCCTGGGCGCGCTGCGGGTCAACTGGGCCCTCGATATGCATCTGTTCGACTACACCGGGGAGACGTCGCCGGGCGTGACGGGCGGGTTCTGGCCGGAGCTGGTCGACCGGTTGCGGCACCTGATCCTGCCCACGCTGACCCTGGCGCTGATGGCCGCGGCAGGATACAGCCGATATCAGCGCAACGCGATGCTCGACGTGCTCGGGCAGGACTTCATTCGCACCGCCCGCGCCAAGGGGCTGACCCGTCGGCGCGCGCTGTTCAAGCACGGGCTGCGCACCGCGCTGATACCGCTGGCCACACTGTTCGCCTACGGGGTGGCCGGCCTGGTCACCGGGGCGGTGTTCGTCGAGAAGATCTTCGGCTGGCACGGCATGGGTGAATGGCTGGTGCAAGGCATTTCGGCGCAGGACACCAACATCATCGCCGCCATCACACTGTTCTCCGGCACGGTGGTGTTGCTGGCCGGCCTGTTGTCGGACGTGTTCTACGCGGCGCTCGATCCGAGGGTGCGGGTGTCATGACGTCTCAAGTGGCTGCGGCGCAAGGGGTTTCGACGCCGGAAGGGTTCACGTCGCGCCGGACGTTGGTGCTGCGCCGGTTCGGGCGCAACCGGCTCGCGGTGGCGTCGCTGACGCTGCTGGTGCTGCTGTTCGTCGGCTGCTACGCGCTGCCGTCGCTGCTGCCCTACTCCTACGACGACCTCGATTTCGATGCGCTGCTCCAGCCGCCGAACGCCCGGCACTGGCTGGGCACCAACGCGCTGGGCCAAGACCTGTTGGCCCAGATCCTGCGGGGCATGCAGAAGTCGATGCTGATCGGCGTCTGCGTGGCGTTCATCTCCACCGGCATCGCCGCCACGGTCGGATCGATCGCCGGCTACTTCGGCGGATGGCGGGACCGCGTGCTGATGTGGGTGGTCGACCTGCTGTTGGTGGTGCCCAGCTTCATCCTGATCGCGATACTGACGCCGCGGGTCAAGAAGTCGTCCAGCGTCCTGTTGCTGGTGCTGCTGCTGGCCGCCTTCGGGTGGATGATCAGCTCGCGCATGGTCCGCGGCATGACGATGAGCCTGCGCGAGCGCGAATTCATCCGCGCAGCACGGTATATGGGCGTCTCCAGCCGCCGGATCATCGTCGGCCACGTGGTGCCCAACGTGGCGTCCATCCTGATCATCGACGCCGCGCTCAACGTCGCGTCGGCCATCCTGGCCGAAACCGGCCTGAGCTTCCTCGGTTTCGGAATCCAGCCGCCCGACGTGTCGCTGGGCACGCTGATCGCCAACGGCACCCAGTCGGCGACCACCTTCCCGTGGGTGTTCCTGTTCCCGGCCGGGGTTCTGGTACTGATCCTGGTGTGCGCCAACCTGACCGGCGACGGGCTGCGCGACGCGCTCGACCCGGGCAGCGGGCTGGGGCGGGGATGAGCCCGCTGCTGGAAGTTTCCGACCTGGCCGTCACGTTCCCGAGTGACGGCCCGCCGGTGACCGCGGTGCGCGGCATCAGGTATCACATCGAACCCGGCGAAGTCGTCGCCATGGTCGGCGAATCGGGCTCGGGCAAGTCCGTGTCGGCGATGGCGGTGGTCGGGCTACTGCCGGAGTACGCGCGCGTGCGCGGCTCGGTCCGGTTGCAGGGCACCGAGCTGCTGGGACTCGGCGACGACGCGATGTCACGGTTCCGCGGCAAGACGGTCGGCATGGTGTTCCAGGATCCGATGTCGGCGCTGACGCCGGTGTACACCGTCGGCGACCAGATCGCCGAGGCGATCGAGGTGCACCAGCCGCACGTCGGGCGCAAGGCCGCCCGCGGGCGCGCGGCCGAACTGCTTGAGCTGGTTGGCATTTCGCAGCCTGAGCGGCGCGCCCGGGCGTTTCCGCACGAACTGTCCGGCGGCGAACGGCAGCGCGTGGTCATCGCGATCGCGATCGCCAACAATCCCGACCTGTTGATCTGCGACGAACCCACCACCGCGCTCGACGTCACGGTGCAGGCGCAGATCCTGGAGGTGCTCAAGACGGCCCGCGACGTCACCGGCGCCGGGGTGCTCATCATCACGCACGACCTTGGTGTGGTCGCCGAGTTCGCCGACCGGGCGCTGGTGATGTATGCCGGGCGGGTGGTGGAGTCCGCCGGCGTGAGCGACCTGTATCGGGCCCGCCAGATGCCTTACACCGTCGGGCTGTTGGGGTCGGTTCCCCGGCTGGACGCCGCGCAGGGCACCCGGCTGGTGCCCATCCCCGGCGCGCCGCCGTCCCTCGCGGGGCTGGATCCGGGCTGCCCCTTCGCGCCGCGCTGCCCGCTGGCCATCGACGAATGTCGCACGGGAGAACCGGAATTGATCGAGGTCGGCGTCGACCATCGGGCCGCCTGCATCCGCACCGATCAGGTCGGCGACCGCAGCGCCGCGGACATCTACGGGGTGAACACCTCTGCGCGTGTCGAGGTGACTCCTGGTGACTCGCCGGTGGTGGTCCGGGTGCGCGATCTGGTCAAGACCTACCGGCTGACCAGGGGCGTGGTGTTCCGCCGCGCCGTCGGTGAGGTCCGAGCCGTCGACGGCATCAGCTTCGAGCTGCGGCAGGGCCGCACGCTGGGAATCGTGGGCGAGTCCGGTTCGGGCAAGTCGACCACACTGCACGAGATCCTGGAACTGGTTGCGCCGCAATCCGGTTCGATCGAGGTGCTGGGTAACGACGTCGCGGAATTGAGTCCGGCGCGCCGGCGCGAGCTGCGCCGTGACATCCAGGTCGTGTTCCAGGACCCGGTGGCGTCGCTGGATCCGCGGCTGCCGGTCTTCGAGCTGTTGGCCGAACCGTTGCGGGCCAACGGCTTCGACAAGAACGCCACGTTCGCGCGCGTGGCCGAGCTGCTCGAGATCGTGGGGCTGCGCCGCGCGGACGCGACCCGCTACCCCGCCGAGTTTTCCGGTGGGCAGAAGCAGCGCATCGGCATCGCGCGGGCGCTGGCGCTGCAGCCCAAGATCCTGGCGCTCGACGAGCCGGTGTCCGCCCTCGACGTGTCCATCCAGGCCGGGATCATCAACCTGCTGCTCGACCTGCAGGAGCAGTTCGGCCTGTCGTACCTCTTTGTCTCCCATGACCTTTCGGTGGTCAAGCATCTCGCGCACGACGTTGCGGTGATGTATGCCGGCGCCATCGTGGAGCAGGGCGACAGCGAGCAGCTGTTCGCCAATCCGCAGCATGATTACACGCGGCGGCTGCTGGGCGCGGTGCCCCAACCTGATCCGGGGAAGTATGTCTAGGTTTTCTGTCGCCGAGACTGCGCTCAGAGCGTCGTTGTTGGCTGTTTCCAGGCGCTGGACGCAGTCTCGACGGTTGCTGGGTCCGTTGCTGGTCGCCGGGTTGGTGCTCACCGGATGTTCGCCGGCCATCGACCTGACGCCCACCACGGGCAACAAGGCCTCGATCGGCACCACCAGCGACGTCAACCCGCGCGATCCCACCACGCTGCAGGACGGTGGCAACCTGCGGCTCTCGCTCAGCGACTTTCCGCCGAACTTCAACATTCTCAGCATCGACGGCAACTCGGCCGAGGTTGCCTCGATGATGAAGGCGACCCTGCCGCGAGCGTTCGTCATCGGCCCGGACGGCTCGACCACCGTCGACACCGACTACTTCACCAGCGTCGAGCTCACCGGGACCAACCCCCAAGTGGTGACCTATACCATCAACCCCAAGGCCGTGTGGTCCGACGGCACGCCGGTCACCTGGCAGGACATCGCCAGCCAAATCCACGCGCTGTCCGGCGTCGACAAGGCCTTCGAGATCGCCGGATTCAGCGGCGCCGACCGCGTCGCGTCGGTCACCCGAGGGGTCGACGACCGTCAGGCCATCATGACGTTCGCCAAGCCGTACGCCGAGTGGCGCGGCATGTTCGCGGGCAATGGCATGCTGCTGCCGGCCAGCATGACCTCGACGCCCGAGGTGTTCAACAAGGGCCAGCTCGACGCGCCCGGCCCGACGGCCGGGCCGTTCATCGTGTCCTCGCTGGACCGGACGACGCAGCGAATCGTGTTGACCCGCAACCCGAAATGGTGGGGCGCGCGGCCGCGGCTGGACAGCATCACTTACCTGGTGCTCGACGACGCCGCCCGGCTGCCGGCGCTGCAGAACAACACGATCGACGCGACCGGGATCGGCTCCGTGGACCAGCTGACGATCGCCGAACGGACCAAGGGCATTTCGATACGGCGGGCGCCCGCGCCGAGCTGGTCGCACTTCACCTTCAACGGCGCCCCGGGGGCGATCCTGGAAGACAAGGCATTACGGGTCGCCGTAGCAAAGGGCATCGACCGCCAGACCATCGCCAAGGTCGTCCAGTACGGCCTCACCAGCAATCCGGTGGCGCTGGGCAACCACATCTACGTCGCCGGCCAACAGGGCTACCAGGACAACAGCTCCGTCGTGCCCTACGACCCGGCCGCGGCGAGCCGGGAGCTCGACGCACTGGGGTGGAAGCTCAACGGCCAGTTCCGCGAGCGCGACGGCCGCCAGCTGATCATCCGCGACCTGTTCTACGACGCGCAGGGCAGCAAGGTGTTCGCGCAGATCGCCCAGCACAGCCTCGCCCAGATCGGGGTCAAGCTCGAACTCGTCGCGCGGTCGGGCAGCGGCTTCTTCACCAACTACGTCAACGTCGGGGCCTTCGACATCGCGCAGTTCGGCTGGCTCGGCGACGCGTTCCCGCTCTCGTCGCTGACGCAGATCTATCAGTCCGACGGGGCAAGCAACTTCGGCAAGATCGGCAGCCCGGAGATCGACGCCGCGATCGAGCGGACGCTCGAAGAACTGGATCCCGCCAAGGCACAGGCGTTGGCCAACGACCTCGACAAGCTCATCTGGGCCGAGGGATTCAGCCTGCCGCTGACCCAATCCCCCGGTGATGTCGCGGTGCGCAGCACGCTGGCGAACTTCGGGGCGGCCGGCCTAGGCGACCTGAACTACACCGCGATCGGGTTCATCCGGACCTGACCCGCCGCCGCAACGGCGCGGGGACGCGCAGGGCGGGCAGCGCGCCCTCGGCAATGGCGGCGAGCTCGATCGCCTTCCACAGCAAGCGGACCGACGGCCGCGGCGGGAGATCATCCAGCGCCGGCGCTTGGGCGGCCAGGCCCTCGAATTCGCCGCGGCACACCGCGCCGGCGACGGCCAGAGCCGCGGGCTCGCGAAAGTCCAGCGCGCTGTGCGCCATGGTGGGCAGCTTGAGCAGCTGCGCGTTGGGAATCAGGGACGCCACCCGCTGGGCGACCGGCGGCGGCGTGATGAGATCGCGGCCGCCGGAGATCACCGCGGTGGGCCAGCCGAAATTCGGCATCTCGGCCGGCAGGTCGTATGGCTCATCCTCGAAAGTTGCCGTCTGGGTCCGGCTTTCGCGTTCGGCCACAGCGGGGTCCAGCGGCAGGCCGTCGGGCTCGGCGGCATAGTCGAGTTCGCGGAACGCGATGCGGCTCACCAGGTCTTCCTCGTAACGGTACGGCAGGTTGGAGAGGGTCGCGAATCGGGACAGCGCCCACCACAACACCTTTCGGTCGTCGAGCAGCAGGTCGAGCTGCCGGTCGAGCAGCGTCGCCCCGCCATGGCCGTAGATCGTCGCAACGACTTGGGTGGCCGCCGCCGTCATGACGCCGGCATCGACGAGCTTGCGGACCTTCGGTGCGAGCGGGGCGGTTTCGGGGCTGTCGCCGCGGAGCAGCAGCCGGCGGATCGCGCGGCGCACGATCACAATGTCGTGGCGCGACAGCAGCGGCGAATCGAGGACCATCGCACGCACCCGGCCCGGGTGGCGCACGCCAACTCCGGCGGCGATGTAGGTGCCGTACGACGCTCCGTAGATGACCGCCGAGTCCACGCGCGCGTCGTCGAGCACGGCGGCCACGTCGTCGACGACCTGATTGACGGTGAGGGCGTCGGGCGGTAGGTCTGCACCGGAGTCGTCGTGGCGCGACATCCCCACGCCGCGATGCTCGACCATGATGACGTCGAGGCCCGCGGCCGCGGCCCGGCGGCGCAGGCCCTTGTACATCTGGACCGACGCGACTCCCGGGCCGCCCGGGATGATCACCAGCGGGTGGGCGGACTTGCGGCCGCCGCGCACGTAGTAGAGATCGAACTCTTCGGCGCTACCCGGCTCGACCGGCCGACGCACCGCCCGCACGCCGGGCAGCGCGGCCAGCTTTTCCTGCTGCCGACGCCGTTTCGAGTTCATAGTCATAGCGCTCCACCAAGACAAATACCGTCGAGCGCTTCATGCTAAACGTTGAGGTCGATTCGGTGCGCGTCGTGCACGCCGTCGTAGCGGTCGGGGCTGCACGTCAGCACGATCACCTGGCCGTGCGCGCCCACGGTGTCGAACACCTGCCCCATCTTGGCCAGGCGATCGGGATCGGTGAAACCCAGCGCGTCGTCGACCACCACTGGGACGCTGTCCTCCTTGGCGACCAGGGCCGCGCCCGCCAGCCTGGCCAGGATGCCGAGCTGCTCCTTGGCGCCGCCGGAAAGCGACTCGTAAGGCACCGTGACGCCGTTGAGGGTGCGGCTGCGGATGCACAGGTTGCTGTCGATGTCGACCTCGAAGTCGGGGCCGAACACCGGGCGACCGAGCCGCTGCAGTTCCGCGCGATAGGGCTCGACGTAGCGCTGCCGGGTGGTGTCGCGGTGCCGTGTCATCACGGAGCGCAACAGCTGCGCGGCCCGTGCCCGGCTGCCGACCCGAGCGTGCTGGCCGGCGGCGTGCTCGCGTTCGGTCTTGGCGGCGTCCAGTTTGCCCTGGCGGCCCTCGCTGCCGAAAACCGAGAGTTCGATGCCGATTTCACGCAAGGCGCTGTTCGCGTCTTCGTATTGGTCGCGCAGCGCGTCGGCCGACTCGGTGGCGGCGGCCAATTCGGCGGCGACCGCGTCCGGCGCGGCGCCCGCGAGCGCGTCGGCGAGCTCGGCGACGCGACGCTCGGCTTCTTCTTTGCCGTTAAGCGCGGCTTGCGCCGCCGACGCGAGGTCCTCGTCGCTCACCTCGGCGCGCTCCCGGGCCAGCCGGTCCGTGGCGGCGTCCAGCTCGGCGCGCTGGGCCTGCAGCGTGTTCTGGGAAACCGTTGCGCGCGTTGATGCCTCGGCCAAGGCGGCGTCGGCGGCCGTCGCGGCTTTGCGGCGCAGTTCGCATTCCGTGGCCGCGGCGGCGTGGGCGGCCTCGGCGGCGGCCAGTTCGGTGCGGGCGGCGTCGGCGTCTTTCGGGACGTCCGGGTCGGCCGGTTGATCGGCGCGCAGCTGCGCCAGCCGCTCCCGCAATTCGTCGACGGTTTCGTCGCCGCATAGCCCGGATACCGTGGCGTCCAATTGGTCTCGACACCCCTGCAGTTCGCGGCGGCGCTGGTCGGCGGACCGCGCCGACGCGAGGTCCGCCACCTCGGCGGCTTGCAGCATTTTAGCGAGTTCGTCTTGTGCCGCAGCGAATTTGGCGTGGACGTCCAGCGTGGTCGCGCCGGGGGTGACCCGCGCGGTCAGCACGCCGGGAACCTCGACGGAGGTGGGGCCGGTCGCGGTGATCGACCAGCTTTGGCCGGCCGGCAGCGACACGCGTTGGTCGCCGGTGGCGAGTTCGATGTCGGCAATGGCGGTGAATTCCACCGCGGCGGACGTCAACGCCAGCTGCCCGCCGATGCGATCGACGGCGGCGGCGGCGTCCTCGATGCGCCGTAGCGACTCGTCGGTGATTTTGACCGCGGCCAGCTCTGCGCCGACGCGGTGGCGGTCGCTTTGGAGGGCGGCGATCTTGGCCAGCCGGGCGCTCAGGCGGTCGGCCTCCTCGCGGGCGGCGAGCTGATCGACGGCGCGCCGCGCGGATTCGGCGCGGCGTTTCAGGTCGGCCAGTCGCTGGGCGGCTTGTTCGACGGCTTCGTGGGCGGCCTGCGCGTCTGTGGCGGCCGTCTTGTGTGCCGCTGCGGCCCGCTCCGCCTCGGCCGTGGCAGCGGCGATGCCGGCGGCGCGGGTCTCGATCTCGGTGAGCAGCCGCAGGCGCCCGTCGTGGGCCGCGGCGGCCGCGGCGCAGGTGGCGGTCGCGGCGTCGGCGCGCAGCTTGGCCTCGCGAGCCTGGTTGGTCAGTTCGGCGATCCGGTCGGCGGCTTGCTGGGCGGCCTCGAGCCGGGGGCCGGCTGCGGCGCGCTGCTGGGACAGCTCGGCCACCCGCTCGGTGAGCTCCGCGTGGCGACGGACCCGGTCGTCGACCTCGGCCACCGCCGCCGCCCATTCGGCGACCGCGGCTTCGGCGTCGTTGAGGTGTTTGATCGCGCTGGCCCACTCGCCGGTGGGCCGTCCGGTGGGGGTGAAGTAGCGGCCGCATTCGGCGTCGATCCGCTCGATCAGCAGCGGCTCGGTGCCCGACAACGCGGCCGTGTCACCCGCGGCCACGTCGAGGGCTCGCGACAGCGCGTCGCACCCGGACAGATCCACCGCGGCCGTCGACGTGGCCTGCAAAACCCGTTGGGCGTGCCAGAGGTCGTTGTCGACGGTCTCGGCCAGCATCGCGCGGACCCGGTCGTGGGCTTCGTCGCCGGTGAGCTGTTCGCGGCGCGGGGTCAGCACCGTCAGCTCCGTCTCGCACTTTTTGTGGAACCGCTTGCGATAGACGAAACGATAAGGACCGCAGCTGATTTCGGCGCTCACCTCGGAGCCGACGTCGCTGTGGGTCGGCTTGACCTGCTTGACTTCCTTTTTGGTGGAGCGGTCCCGGGATTCCAGCAGCAGGTCAAGCGCCTCGATCATCGAGGACTTGCCGATCTCGTTGGCGCCGCAGACCACCACCACGCCGTGGTCGGGGAACTCGATCTCGCGGTGCGCGATGCCGCGATAGTTGGTCAGGACGAGGCGGTGCAGCTTCACGCGGCCCCCCGATCGGCGAGGCGCAGCAGCAGGGCCAGCGCGGCTTGGGCGTCGGCGGCGTTGTCGGCGTCGGCGTCGCGCGCCGTGGCGACCAGCTCGTCGACGGCCGAGGCGGCGAACCCGCCGATGCCCAGGTCGGTGAATTCGCCGTCGGCGGGGACCACGACCAGGTCGGTGTGGCTGTCCCAGGTGCGCAGGTGGGCGAACAGCCGGGCGTACCGGTCCAGGCACGCGTCCAGCGCGGCGCGGTCGGTGACCGTCAGCGATCCGGTGAGCGCCAACCGCACGACCGTGCGGTCCTTGTCTTTCATCAGGTCGAGGTTCATGTCGAGGTCGGCGATGTCGCGGCTGGTGTCGACCTGGCGGTGCAGGGTGACGAACCGCCACCGGCCGACGTGGCGGGGTTCGACCGTGACGTCTTTGCCGTCGTCGACGTCGGCGACGAGCACGTGCCCGGGGTCCGCTTCGACATCGTCGAAGTTGGTGACTTCGGGCGAGCCGGAGTACCAGACCCGGCCGCTGTCGCCCACCTTGGTGAGCGAATGTTTGTCTCCCAGCGCCACATAGTGGACGGCGCCTCGCTGGAGCGCGTTCTCGAGTTTTGCGAGCCGGATCAGCGAGGGTTTGTCGCGGTCGGCGTCCAGGACGTCGACGCCGCCGTGGGCAACGAGGATGCGGGTGACGGGTCCCGGGCTCAGGCCGTCGAGGATTTCGGCGACGAGGTCGGTGGTCGGCGCCTTGGACCGCCATGGCGCGGCGACGATCTCGAGCCCGGGCCTGACTTCGTGAACGCCGGCCCGGTCGAGGACGGTGACGTTGTCGGGACACTCGGCGGTGAACTGCGCGCCGGTGTACACCGACGATGCGTCGAGCGGGTCGTGGTTGCCGGGGAGCAGGTAGACGGGAATCCCTATGGCGCGCATGGCTTCCAGGGATTGGCCAATCACCTGCGGGGCGAGTTGGTTGTGTTCGAAGACGTCGCCGGCGACGACGACGAACTCGGCGCCCACCTCGGCCGCGAGCGCGCCCAGCCCCGCCACTGCGTCGCGGCGCGCGGCCGAATACCGCGGCTGCGCGTCGCCGGCGAGGAAGTGCCGGGTCATGCCCAATTGCCAGTCGGCGGTGTGCAGGAATCGCATCCGGCGGACCCCTTTCGAGTCGTGGCTATCAGGGCACCGCGAAGTCTAAGTTCGGGTGCCGACAAGACGCGGGACGTCGCCCGGCACGTCTCGTGGCGCCGGAAATCTTTAAGAAAGTTAAGCAAACGGGGCCTTAGCTGAGTAGCTTCGGTAACTGTCCTGGGGATGTCGGGGGCGAGCGAGGATGGGAGCCGCGGATGTCGCTCGTGATTACAGCGCCCGACGCCCTTGCCGCAGCGTCGGCGGACCTGACCGGTATCGAGCAGGCCATCAAGGAAGCCTCCGCGGCGGCGGCTCCCTCGACGACGGGCATCGCCGCGGCGGCCGGCGACGAGGTGTCGGCGGCCGTCGCGAACCTCTTCGGCGACGTCGCCGAGGAATTTCACGCGCTGACCGCGCAGACGACGCTGTTTCACTCCCAGTTTGCGGGCGCGTTGGGCGCGGCTGGAGCCACCTACGCCGCAGGCGAGCTCACGAATGTGTCCCTGCTGATCAAGGGGCTGGAGCAGCAGTTCTTCGACGTGGGTTTCTTTTCACCGTTCACCTACCTGACCGGGCGTCCGCTGTTCGGCGAAGGCGCCGTCGGGCCCGCCGTCACCGGGAGCTCGGGACCGGGGTTCCTCGGCAGGCTGCTCACCGAGTTCTTCAACGGGACCCTCGCGAGTCAGAGCGGCGGCGTGAATCAGGGGACGGGAACCCCCGGCCCGGTCACCGGAGTCCGCGAGGGCTTCTCCTACCTCAACCTCGCCGTCGGTCCGAACGGGTATGACGCCCCGGCGCGCTGGTACTTCCCGACGCAGGCGGACGGCACGGTGAACGCCCGCGGCGTCATCTACCTACAGCACGGCTTCCTGGGGACGGGTGGCTGGTACGGCACTCTGGCTACCGCCCTCGCCTACGGCACCGACAGCATCGTGGTCGTCCCGACCGTGTCGTCGATTCCGTTGCCGATGGGCGCCTGGCTGGGCGGCACGCAGATGCACCAGGCGGTCGGCTCCTTGTTCCTGGGTAACGAGGCCGCGCTGAACCTCAGCGCAAACCAGGCCGGCTACCACGGCACGCTGCCGCAAAACTTCATGATCACCGGGCATTCCGCCGGCGGCGGGCTTGCCACGCTCGCGGCCGGCGATTACATCGCGGACCTGGGGACGAACACCGCCAACAACCACCTGCTCGGCGTGATCATGTTCGACGGGGTCGCGAACGACTCCTCGGCCTTCGCGGCGGCGATCGCCAACCTGAAGACGCTGCACATCCCCGACTATGTGGTGGCCTCGCCGCCGCAGCCGTGGAACGCCAACGGCGCCACCACGAATGAACTCGTCAGTCTGTACCCGGGGCAGTTCACCGGCGTCGAACTGCTCAACGGTTCGCACGTCGACTCGCTGCTGGGCAACAAGCCCCTCATCGACTTCGTTTCGCAGCTGGCCACGTCCTTCTCCCCGGCCGGCGACACCCAGGCCGTCTACACCCTGTCCACGGGCTGGATCAACGACATCTATTCAGGGCATGGCCCGCTCAACCCGCTCTACGGCCTGTACGGGACCACCGGCGGCTACGTGCCCCCCGGCGGTCAGCTCATTGGCCTGGGCCCGGCCACCGGGACCGTGCTGCCCGTGTAGGGACCACCGCAACCTTCAAATCCCTTGTGTCCGTTGCTGTCAACTGCCACATAGCGCGGTGTTCTGACGGCGCCCGCTACCTCTACTCGGTGTCAACCTTCCAACCCGGGCAGGCCGTTCGCCCCCAACAGCAGCGCTTTCCCGCCGGCCCCGCCGGCGGCGATTAGAAGGGCGGCGCTGTTCCCGCCGTTCCCGCCGTTTCCGCCGTTGCCGACCAATCCGGAGGTGCCGCCGTTGCCGCCGGTCCCGCCGGCCCCGCCGCCGGTGTCGCCGCCGGCGCCGCCGGCGCCGCCGAAGCCGAAGAGGATGCCGGCATTGCCGCCGGCTCCGCCCGCCCCGCCGCCCGTGCCGACGACGCCAAGCCCGCCGATGCCGCCGATTCCGCCGGCGCCACCGGAACCGGACAGCGTGCCGCCGGCCCCGCCGGCCCCGCCTGCCCCTCCGATCAGGCCGAATCCGCCGGCGCCGCCGGCGCCACCGGCGCCATGCAGGAAACCGCCGTGACCCCCGGCCCCGCCGTCGCCGCCGTTGGTGGTCGTGCTTGCTCCGCCGACGCCCCCGGTGCCGCCGTTGCCGAGCAGTCCGGCGGCGCCGCCGACGCCGCCGTTGCCGGTGTGGCCGCCGCTACCGAATCCACCGGCCCCACCTGTGCCGCCGTGGCCGACCAGCAATCCGCCGGCGCCGCCCGCGCCGCCGGTGCCGCCGACGAGGCCGGTGCCGCCACCGCCACCGACCTGGCCGAACCCACCGGCGCCCCCGGCACCGCCGACGCCGAACAGCCCGGCGGCCCCGCCGGCGCCGCCGGCCCCGGTCATGGCCGACTCCGTCTCCGAGCCGGTGCCACCGGCACCCCCGATGCCGAAGAGCAACCCACCGGTCCCGCCGTTACCGCCGTTGTTGCCTCCCGTCCCGGTGCCACCGGCTCCCCCGATGCCGAACAGCCCGGCCGGCCCGCCGTTTCCGCCGACACCACCGAGATCCGCCCCGGCGTGGCCGCCGGGGCCGCCGGGGCCCCCGCTTCCGAACAGCAACCCGCCGGCCCCGCCGTTGCCACCGGCCAGGTGGGTCCCGCCGCCGGCCGCGCCGGCGCCGCCGTCGCCGATCAGCCACCCGCCCGGCGCGCCGTTTGCCCCACTCAGCGGCGCTCCGTTGGCGCCATTTCCGATCAGCGGGCGTCCCGTCAGCGACAGGAAAGGCGCATTGATCAGACCGAGCAGATCCTGCACCACCGCCGCGGCCGGATTGGCTGCAAACGCCTCGACATTGGCGGCCTCCGCGCCGACGTAGGAGTCCGCCCCTGCGGCCAACGCCTGCACGAACCGCTCCTGAAACGCCGCCGCCTGCGCACCCAGCGCCTGAAAGCCCTCACCATGGGCGGAGAACACCGCTGCGACGGCCGCCGACACCTCATCCTCAGCCGCGGCGACGATCCCCGTCGTCGGGGCGGCCGCGACTGCGCCGGCCGCCTTGAGTGTGGAGCCGATGGCTACCAAATCCGTTGCGGCCGAACCAATTATGTCCGGCGCGGCGATCACATACGACACGTCGGTCCACCTCCTAGCTAGCTCGTCGTTATCACTAGCCCGGCGGACCCTCCACCCGTCAGAACACTAAAGATTCTAGGCAGTCTCGGTTTGTGATGCAGCCCGCCTTCGCTTGATATCGGCCGCGACGCGGACGAGGACTCCTGCGCGGCGTAGCGATCAGCGTTGTGCATTGATTAGCGTGAATCCGTGAAGCGCACCCTGCTATTGATGCGGCACGCGAAATCCGATTACCCGGAGGGCGTCCCGGATCATGACCGGCCCCTGGCGCCGCGCGGCATCCGGGAGGCCGGGCTGGCCGGGGACTGGTTGCGCGCCAACGTTCCCGCGATCGACGCCGTGCTGTGCTCCACCGCGACGCGCGCCCGGCAGACCCTGGACAGGACCGGGATCGAGGCGCCGGTGCGCTACAGCGAGCGGCTCTACGGCGCCACCCCGGGGACGATGATCGCGGAGATCAACGAGACGGCCGACGACGTCGGCACGCTGCTGGTCGTCGGTCACGAGCCCACGATGTCAGGGCTCGCGATCACCCTGGCCGCCGATGACGACACGGACGTCGCTGTGCTGGAACGCATCTCGACCAAATTCCCGACGTCGGCCATCGCCGTCCTGGCGGTGCCGGGTGCGTGGAAGGGACTCGAACCGGGCGGGGCGGCGCTGACCGGCTTCGAAGTTCCGCGCTAGCTGTTGGTAGACAGCGTCAGCTCCATCAGCTTGAGCGCCTGCCCACAGGCATCAATCCCCGGCACCTGGGGGTTGACCCACCACCCGACCACCCCGGCCGCGTTGCTCGCCACGCCGCACGCGCCGTTCGGGTCGTCCGGGCGCATCACGATCGACTCGATGCCCGCGATCGCGCGGTTCTCGACCTTGTACTTGAGGAAGTCGGCCACCTTGCGCTCTTCGCCCAGGCTGCCCTGCTCGAACCAGAACCGGGTGATGTCGATCAGCCCCGCCGGGTTCGCCGCCTGCCACCGGCAGATGGCACCGACGAACGTGCTCTGGATGTCCAGCGGATCGGCGCCGACGGTCTTGGCCAGGATGTCGCTGGTCAACACCTCGCACTCCTTGAGCAGGTTCGGGTACTGCTGCTGAGAGGTGTTGTTGCGCGGGGGGTTGCCGCCCGCCTTGATGGCGTTACCCCCGATGGACCGCGAACATCCGGTCAACACCAACAGCGCGGCGAAAAGCACGGCGACGCAGGCGCGAACGGTTCGCCGGCTCATTTGGAGTTCGCAATCGACTGACGGGCCAATTCCTTGGCTATATCGCAGGGCGGCGGGAAGGGCTTCTGGCTGAAGCTGACCGACCATTCGATGAAGTCGTCCTGGAACTGGATACCTACCTCACAGAGCGAGTCGCCCAGGTTGGGCTCGTTGCCGACGGCGATGAAGCCGCCGTGGCCGTTGATGTTGATGTCGTCGACGCTGGCGCGCGACAGCTCCTCGGTCTTGCGTTCGCGTCCGATCGGACTGCCGCGATACCAGGAAAAGGAGAAGTGCGGGCCGAGAATCCCGCCGCCCGCCAGCCACTGGCACCCGACCGAGTTCCGGGCGGTGTTCACCAATCCGGTCACCTTGGTCAGCTCCGACACGGTCTGATCGTTGATGCCGCCGCATTGCGGGAACATCGGCCCGTGGTGGCCCTCGCCGTTGCCCGGCGTCGACGATGCCGTCGCTCCCGGTTTGTTGTCGCCGGAACCCGAGCATCCCGCAATCGTCGGGATCAGAATCGCTAAGGCCGACGCCACGAGAGCCAGCGCCCTCGCGCCTCGCCTTCTGCTCGTCACACGATGCACTGTAGCGGGACCGCGGCGGCCAACCGCTGACGCCGCGCCTGAGCAGGCATTTCGGCCCCGTGTTGAGCAGCGCGGGGCGCGCCGTATGCGACAGTAGCCAGATGCTCCTGGCACTGCTGCGCCAGTACATCCGGCCGTACCGGCGGCTGGTTGCGGTGCTGCTGGCGCTCCAGCTGACCAGCACGCTGGCGTCGCTGTACCTGCCCACGGTCAACGCCTCGATCATCGACGAGGGCGTCGCCAAAGGCGACACCGCCACCATCGTCCGGCTCGGCATGGTGATGCTTTCGGTCACCGGGCTGCAGGTGCTGTGCGCGGTCGGGGCCGTCTACGTCGGCTCGCGGGCGGGCATGGGCTTCGGCCGCGACCTGCGCCAGGCGATTTTCGAACACGTCACCACCTTCTCCGAGCACGAGACCGACCGATTCGGCGCGCCAACCCTGCTAACGCGCAGCACCAACGACGTCCGGCAGATCCAGTACCTGGTCCAGATCGGCGGCACCGTGCTGATCACCGCGCCGATCATGTGCGTGGGCGGCATCGTCATGGCCCTGCACCAGGAGGCGGCGCTGGCGTGGCTGCTGCTGGTCAGCGTCCCAGTGATGGCGGTGACCAACTACTTCGTCATGTCGCGCATGCTGCCGCTGCTGCGCCGGATGCAAGGCCTGATCGACGGCATCAACCGGGTGGTGCGCGACCAACTGTCCGGCGTCCGGGTGGTCCGCGCGTTCGCCCGCGAGGGCCACGAGCGCGACCGGTTCGCCCGCGCCAACACCGCGCTGTCGAACACCGCGCTGGCCGCCGGCAATCTGCAGGCGCTGATGCTCCCGCTGACCACGCTGACCATCAACGTGTCCAGCGTCGCGCTGATCTGGTTCGGCGGCCTGCGCATCGACCGGGGCCAGATGCAGGTCGGTTCGCTGACCGCCTTCCTGGTGTACTTCACCCAAATCCTGATGGCGGTCCTGATGGCCACGATGACGCTGGTGGTGCTGCCGCGCGCGGCGGTGTGCGCCGAACGGATCACCGAGGTGCTCGACACCCGCGCCGCCGTGCAGGACCCACCGAACCCGAGGTTTCCGCTGGGTGGGATCGCGGGCGTCGTGCGGTTGGAGGGCGCCACCTTCACCTATCCGGGCGCCGATCGCCCTGTGCTGCAGGACATTTCGTTCGCCGCGACGCCCGGGACGACAACCGCGATCGTCGGGAGCACCGGTTCGGGCAAGTCGACGCTGATCTCCCTGATCTGCCGGCTCTACGACGTCACCTCAGGCGCCGTGCTGATCGACGACGTCGACGTCCGCGACTACCACACCGAGCGGCTGTGGTCGGCGATCGGGCTGGTGCCCCAGCGCGGCTACCTGTTCTCGGGCACCGTGGCCGAGAACCTGCGCTACGGCGCGGCTCCCGGGCAGGTGGTGACGGACGACGAGATGTGGGAGGCGTTGCGGATAGCCGACGCCGACGGGTTCGTCCGCGCCCACGATGACGGGCTGCGCATGCGCGTCGCCCAGGGCGGCATCAACTTCTCCGGCGGCCAGCGGCAGCGGCTGGCGATCGCGCGGGCCGTCATCCGCCGCCCGGCGATCTACCTGTTCGACGACTCCTTCGCCGCGCTCGACGTGCACACCGACGCGCGGGTGCGCGCGTCGCTGGCCGAGGTGTCGGGTTCGGCGACGATAATCGTTGTCACCCAACGCGTTTCCACCGCTGCCCAGGCCGACCAGGTGATCGTCGTCGACGGCGGGAAACTGGTGGGCGCGGGCACGCACGAATCGCTGCTCGCGGATTGTCCCACCTACGCGGAATTCGCCGACTCGCAGTCGGTGGGGGCCGGGGTGGGGGGTAAGCAATGACCGTGGCGCCCGTGGCACCGGCGGCCGGACGGTCCCGGGACTTCTGGGCGTCGGCGACCCGGCTGGTGAAACGGCTTGCGCCGCAACGGCGCCTGAGCCTCGCGGTGATCGCGCTGGGCATCGCCGGCACGGCGATCGGGGTGGTCGTACCGCGAATCCTGGGCCACGCCACCGACCTGCTGTTCGACGGCGTCATCGGGCGGCAGCTGCCGGCCGGGGTCAGCAAGGCGCAGGCGATCGCCGCCGCCCGCGCCCGCGGCCAGAACGCGTTCGCCGACCTGCTGTCCGGGATGAACGTGGTGCCGGGGCGGGGCGTGGACTTCGGCGCGGTGGCCCGAACGCTGGCGTTGGCCCTGGCGCTGTATGTTGTTTCCGCGCTGCTGATTTGGGCGCAGGTCCGGCTGCTCAACCTCACCGTGCAGCGCACCATGGTCGCGCTGCGCTCCGACGTCGAGGACAAGATCCACCGGCTGCCGCTGGCCTACTTCGACGGCCGGCAACGCGGCGAGGTGCTGAGCCGCGTCACCAACGACATCGACAACGTGCAGTCGTCACTGTCGATGACGATCAGCCAGCTTTTGACGGCGGCCCTGACGGTGGTGGCCGTGCTGGCGATGATGGTGTCCATCTCCCCGCTGCTGGCCGGCATCACGCTGCTGGCCGTGCCGATCTCGCTGCTGGCGACGCGGGCGATCGCGCGGCGTTCGCAGCGCCTGTTCGTCGCCCAGTGGCGAAGCACCGGGCGCCTGAACGCCCACATCGAGGAGACCTACAGCGGATTCACGGTGGTCCGGACGTTCGGCCACCAGGCCGCGGCGCGCGAGCAGTTCCGCCGCCTCAACGACGAGGTCTACCGGGCCAGCTTCGGCGCCCAGTTCTTCTCCGGCCTGGTGGCGCCGGCGACCGGGTTCATCGGCAACGTCGGCTACGCCGCGGTCGCCGTCGTCGGCGGCCTGCAGGTGGCCACCGGGCAGATCACACTGGGCAGCATCCAGGCCTTCATCCAATACCTGCGGCAGTTCAACGCGCCGGTGAGCCAGGTGGCCGGGATGTACAACACCCTGCAATCCGGGGTGGCCAGCGCCGAGCGGGTGTTCGAGCTGCTCGACGAGCCCGAGGAGCCGCCGGACCCGGAGCGGGCATTGCCGCGGTCCAACGGCGGCCGCGTCGAGTTCGAGCACGTGAACTTCTCGTACCGGCCGGGCACGCCGGTCATCCACGACCTGTCGCTGGTGGCCGAGCCGGGCAGCACGGTGGCGATCGTGGGCCCGACCGGGGCGGGCAAGACCACGCTGGTGAACCTGCTAATGCGGTTCTATGACGTCGACTCGGGTCGAATAATGATCGACGGGGTCGACATCACCACCGTGAGCAGGCAGTCGCTGCGATCGGGAATCGGCATGGTGCTGCAGGACACCTGGCTGTTCGACGGGACTCTCGCGGAGAACATCGCCTACGGCCGCCCGGAAGCCACCGAAGACGAGGTGATCGAGGCCGCCAAGGCGGCGTACGTGGACCGTTTCGTGCACACCCTGGCGGCCGGCTACCAAACCCCGGTCAGCGGCGGCGGCACCAACATCAGCGCCGGCGAGCGCCAGCTCATCACCATCGCCCGCGCATTCCTCGCCCGGCCGCGGCTGCTGATCCTCGACGAGGCGACCAGCTCGGTCGACACCCGCACCGAAACCCTCGTTCAGCACGCCATGCGCCAACTTCGCCGAGGCCGCACGAGTTTCATTATCGCGCACCGCCTTTCGACCATCCGCGACGCCGACCGCATCGTCGTCGTCGAGGCCGGCCGCATCGTCGAACAGGGCAGCCACGCCCAACTGCTGGCGCGGCGCGGCGCCTACTACGCGATGACTCGGGCTTAATCACCAAGAAATCGTTGAGGATCCGTCAAGGGTCCGGCCGGAACCTTGGCGCATGTTCGCATTTCGCATCGCCGCAGCCGTCGCCACCGCTCTCGTCGGCGCCGCCGTCGGGCTCGCGGTGGCCACCGCGGGCGGCGCGTCGGCCGGCACCGTCGACGACGCCTTCGTCACGGAGATCAGGGGCGCCGGCATCGGAATCGACTCGCCGCAGGCCGCGATCATGGACGGCTACCTGGTGTGCGTGGAGCTCAACGCCGGCAGCAGCGGGCCCGAGATCGCCCGTCAGGTGCTGAGCGAGACCAATTTGACCGCCAAGCAGGCGGACTACTTCGTCGTCGTCGCCGCCAAGGCCTACTGCCCGCAGTTCGCCAAGTGACGCTGAGAAGCAAAGGACTGGTCATGAAGCCCAACCGGATCGCCACGGCCACAGTCACATTCGCGGTGCTCGCGATTGCGTTCGGTGTGGCCGCCCCGGCCAATGCGGCCTCCGAGGCCGTGTACGGCGACCCCGTCGCCGCCGGCAAGTTCTGGCACCAGCAGCAGTACGACGACTGCGTCCTGATGTCCAGCGCCGACGTCATCGGTCAGATCACCGGCGAGTCGCCCTCCGAGGCCGCCATCATCGAGAAGGCCCACTCGACTGCGAGCGTGGTTCACGGCGGCCCGATCTACACCAAGCCGGCCAACCCGGACGACCCGAATTCGGGCGACGGCGCCAGCATGGCGGACATTCCCGCGTTGCTCGCGCATTACCGGGTGGCCGCGGTAGTCATCGACAGGGACGACCGCGCGGTGAGCGGAATCCGCTCGGGCATCGCGGGGCTCAAGCAGGCGCTCGGCGGCGGCCACAAGGTGATCGCCAGCGTCAACGGCGAAATCATCTGGCACGAGCCCGTCGACGCGAGGGATAAGAGCGGCAACCCCGTGTCCGACCACGCGGTGGTGGTGACCGGTGTCGACGTCGCCCGCGGCATCGTCCACCTCAACGACAGCGGCATCGCCGAGGGGCGCGACGAGCAGGTTCCCATCGAGCTTTTCGTCAAAGCTTGGGACACGAGCGACGAGTTGATGGTGGTCACGCTGTAGATCGCGTTGGGGTGTTACCGAATTCGCGAAGTTCGTATCACAATCAATGAACGCAACGTCGCGGAAGACGGGAGGGTGTGACGCGCGATGGTCGAGAAACGCCTCGAGTTCGGTCTGCTCGGGCCGCTGGAAATGAGCGTTGACGGGACCCTGGTTCCCCTCGGCACCCCCAAGCAGCGGGCCGTGGGGGCCATGTTGCTGATGAACCGCAACAGCCCGGTCGGCGTTGACCGACTGATCACGGCTCTGTGGGAGGAGTCGCCGCCGTCGGGGGCGCGGGCCAGCATCCACTCCTACGTCTCCAACCTGCGCAAGCTGCTCAGCGGCGCCGGAATTGACCCCCGGGTGGTGCTGGCCGCGGCGCCCCCGGGGTACCGCCTCAGCATCCCCGACAACGCTTGCGACATCGGGCGATTCATCGCCGAGAAGACCGCGGGCGTGCATGCGGCCGCCGCGTCCCGGTTCGAACAGGCGAGCAAGCATCTGTCGGCGGCGCTGGCGGAGTGGCGCGGACCGGTGCTCGAGGACCTGCGCGACTTCCAGTTCGTCGACACCTATGCCACCTCCCTCGTCGAGGAGAAGATTCTGGTCCACACGGCCAAGGCGGAGGCCGAAATCGCCTGCGGGCGCGCCTTTGCCGTGATCGCCGAGCTCGAGGCGCTGACCGTGGAGCACCCCTACCGCGAGCCGCTATGGGCCCAGTTGATCACGGCCTACTACCTCACCGAGCGCCAATCCGACGCGTTGGCGGCCTACCGCCGCGTGAAGGAGACGCTCGCCGACGAGCTCGGCATCGACCCGGGCCCGAACCTGCGCGCCCTCAACGAGCGGATCCTGCGCCAGGAGCCGTTGGACGTCAAGAAGATCGCCGTGACCACCGCCGCGGTCACGCAGACGGTCATGGATCAGCACACCAGGGTTTCCGAGCGCAACGCCGTCGCGCATCTGCGCGAAGCGTCCGGGAAGAGTTATCCGGTGCAGGAGGCCGCGACCCGCATCGGGCGCCTCAGCGCCAACGACATCGTGCTGGACACCCCCAAGGTCAGCCGCCACCACGCCGTCATCGTCGACACCGGCACCAGCTGGGTGATCAACGACCTGCGCTCCTCCAACGGCGTGCAGGTGCAGGGCGAGCGCATCCGCTCGGCGACCCCGCTGCAGGACGGCGACCGCATCCGCATCGGCGAGCACGAGTTCACCTTCAAGGTCAGCCAGGGGTAACGCGGGCATCAAGATTTCCATCAAGAGTTCGTTGAGAATCCTCCAAGGGTGGGGCCCGAAGCTGAGCACACCAACGGGCCAAACCCACAGCAAAGGATCTCGACAATGTTTTCTCCCCGGTTCTCCCCCCGGTTCTCTCCCCGCATCACCGCCGTCGTCACCACGGCCATCGGCGCCGCCGCCGCCGGGCTGGCGATCGCCACCGCCGGCGCCGCCGGGGCCAGCACGGCCGACGACACCTTCATCACCGAGATGAGGGGCCTCGGCGTCACCTTCACCTCGCCGCAAGAGGCCATCAAGGAGGGCCACCAGGTGTGCAAGGAGCTGGCTGCCGGCAAGACCGGCACGGACGTCGCCACCGAGGTGCTGAGCCAGACGAACCTCACCACCAAGCAGGCCGCCTACTTCGTCGTCGACGCGGCGCAGGCCTACTGCCCGCAGCTCTCCACCCAACTGACCTGACCAACCCGCCCGCCCGAATGGGGGATCCCGATTACGGGGTCCCCCATTCTTCGTTTGATCCCAAAAGCGCTGCCGCACCGATCTTTTCAAGAATTCGTTGAGATTACGACAAGGTCAACATCGGAACCTTTTCTCAACCAAACCGCAACCAAGCGGAACGAGAAAAGGAACAAGCAGTGAAGACCATGAAGACCCCCAAGATCGCAAGCATCGCCAGGGCCGCCACCCTCGCGATGGTGGCCGGCGCCGTCGCGTTGGGACTGGCCACACCGGCGGGCGCCGTCGCGGGCACCATGTACGGCGACCCAGCCGCCGCCGCCAAGTGGTGGCGTTACCAGAAATACGACGACTGCGTGCTGATGGCGAGCGCCGACGTGATCGGTCAGATGACCGGCAAGGAACCCTCGGAGGACGCAATCATCAAGGTGGCCCAAGCGACGCCCAGCACCGACCATCCCGGCTCCATCTACGCCAAACCCGCCGACACCAGGAACCCCAACTCGGGCATGGGCACCAGTCCTCTGGACGTCCCGACGCTGCTCGCCCAGTACCAGATCGGGTCGGTGCTCACCGACAAGAAGCACGCTCCGGCCGATGGCTTCCTCCCCGGCATCGAGGGCCTCAAGAAGGAACTCGCCGCGGGGAACAAGATCATCGTCGGGGTCAACGCCGAAGTCATCTGGCAAGAGCCGATCGAAAAGAAGGACGAGCTCGGGAACCCGCGCGGTGACCACGCGGTGGTGGTGACCGGCGTCGACACCGCCACGAACATGGTCCACCTGAACGACAGCGGTATCCGCGCCGGACGCGACTCCCAGATCCCGGTGAAGGTCTTCCTGAAGGCGTGGGACGCCACCGACGAAATGATGATCGTCACCAGCCCGACCGGCCACTGAGCGCGGGCGAGCGGTGACACGCTGCGGCCGGCCGGCCAGATCGGAACGTGTTGATATGGTCGGCGGGTCGCGGTTGTTGGGAGGAACGATGAGCGGGGCGCCGGGCTCGCGGGTGGGGTCGATGTTCGGACCCTACGAACTCAAGCGGGCCCTCGGCCACGGTGGAATGGGCGAGGTCTACGAGGCCGAACACACCGTCAAGGGGTGGACAGTCGCGCTCAAGCTGATGTCGGAATCGGTCAGCAGCGACCCCGTGTTCCGCGAACGGATGCGGCGCGAGGCCCGCATCACCGGCCGTTTGCAGGAACCCCACGTGGTGCCCATCCACGACTACGGCGAGATCGATGGGCAAATGTTTTTGGAGATGCGCCTCATCGAGGGCACCGATCTCGGGACTTTGCTCAAGCAGTTCGGGTCACTGTCGCCGCCCCGCGCGGTCGCCATCATCACCCAGATCGCCTCCGCGCTGGACGCGGCGCACGCCGCCGAGGTGACGCACCGCGACGTCAAACCGCCCAACATCCTGGTCACCCGTGACGACTTCGCCTACCTGGTCGACTTCGGGATCGCCAGCGCGAAGACCGACGAGAAGCTGACCCAGCTCGGCACCGCCGTGGGCACCTGGAAATACATGGCGCCGGAACGGTTTTCGAACGACGAGGTCAC
>NZ_LZKE01000071.1:0-22112 GCF_001672675.1 Mycobacterium sp. E2327 | reverse complement strand
CCCGACGGGCGCCAGTGCCTCGATGGGTGCGACCTTATACACCTGCCGCGCAGCCATCGCCGATGCCACGACGCAGGTGAGGGCGGTCGCCGCGAGGGCGGCCGGTATCGCGTAGCCGGGCAGCCAGTACTCGATGCGGGCCTCCAGCCCCTGCGTCGTGGCATCGGCGATGGCTGCGCGGCAGGTGTATAAGGTCGCACCCATCGAGGCACTGGCGCCCGTCGGGGTTTCGGCCGCGGACCGCGTGCCGCGGTGGCTGCGCGTCGTGAGCGGGGTTGGCGCCCTCGCGGTCTTCGCCGTCTCCGTCGCCGTCGTCGTCGACCAGCGCGGCGTCCTCGCGTTCGCCGCGATGGCGGCGGTGTTCTCCGCCGAGATAGCGCTCGGATTCGCCCTCAGCGCGCGCATCGTCAACGCCACCGCCGCGACGGCCCGGGTGTTCGGCTCCGTCGGGGCCCTAGCGGCGGCGACCATCGAGCGCGCGCCGCGACGGGTGTGGGCAACGGTGATGACGGTGCTAATTGCGGTCGTCACCACCGTCACCATCACGGGCACCAATGCCGACATGATCCGTTCGGCGCGGGGCATCTTCGCGCCGGTCGCCGACGTCCCGGTCTGGGTGAGCGCGAACTCCCCCGACAGTTACCCCACAGATGCTCTGCCGCAAGGCCTTTCGGAGAAGGTGGCCGCGGTGCCGGGCGTCCGGCACGTGACCGAGGGTGCGCTCGGGTTCGCCGAGGTGGGCGGCACCCGCGTGATGCTCGATGGGTTCTCCCCCGGCACGGCCGATCCGCTCTACCGCGCGCTCGACCCTCGGATCCGCGACCAGGTACTCGCCGGCCGGGGCGTGGTGCTCTCCCAGAGCCTGGGCAAGACGCTGCACGTTCGGGTCGGCGGGCAATTGCGAATGCAGACACCGCACGGGGTGCGCCAGGCAACGGTGCTCGCCCTGGTGCCGTACTTCTCGACCGTCATCGGCACCGTCGGGATGGGCCTCGACCAATTGCGCGGATGGTTCGACCGCCCGATCACGACCACGCTGGAAGTCACCGCGGCGCCCGGCGCGGACGCCGGTCGCCTCCTCGCCGACGTGCGCCGAGCGGTGCCCGGGCCGAACTACGTGTACGACGGCCGCGCGAAGCTGGCGGGGCTGCAGGCCCCGATGCACCAGAGCATGTTCATCGCGAACGCGGTATGGATCATCGTCGTGTTGGTGGCCGCGGTCGCGCTGCTGAACACGCTGACGCTCTCGGTGCTGGAACGGCGCCGCGAAATTGGCGTGCTGCGGGCGATGGGATCCAGCCGGCGGTTCACGCTGGGCATGGTGCTCGCCGAGGCGACCGGCATCGGCGTCGTCGGCGGCGTGCTGGGGCTGGCGTTCGGGTTGACCGACCAATGGCTGTTCAGCCTCGTGAGCGGCGACATGATGAACTTCCAAGTCAGCTTCCGGCCCAGCTGGATGGCGGGTGCGTTCACGCTCGGCGCGCTGGCGATCAGCCTGCTCGGCTCGGTGCCGCCGGCCCGGCGCGCGGCACGGCTCAACATCATCGACGCGGTCAGCGTCGAGTAGGCGAGCAGCAGGACTCGCGCCGAGATTGCCGTCAAGGCTGTGATCCGGCGCCGATCACGACCATGACGGCAATCTCGGGGCGGGTATTCCCCTCCGATACCCGCGGACGATCAGAGGCCGAGCGGAAGCAGCGCGGTAAACAGCGGGGCGATGGGATCCGTGATGGGAAGGGCGAACGAACCGTTCAGGAACGGGGCCACCGGACTCTGGAACGTCAGGATCGTCTGCCCGACCGCACCCATGCCCGTTGTCGGCTCAGCCCCGGAGGTCGCCGAAGCCGTGAAGAGCGGGCTCGCGAAATTAGCCGCAACAAAGTGGTTGTCGTCAGGGTCGGCAATCGCCGTGGCCGTCAACAGCCCGCCGAAATTGGTGGTTTGGCTCATGAAATCCGGGTCGCCGGCGACCGGGTTGGTGACCGGGCTGAGGCCCAGCGCCGACGCGAGCTGGGTGGCGAGGTTATGCAACGGCGCCAGCGCCGCGCCGGCGGCCGAGGCGCCGGAGTGATAGCCGACCATCGCGGCCACGTCCTGGGCCCACATCTGTTCGTACTCAGCCTCGGCGGCCGCGATCGCGGGCGCGTTCTGCCCGAAGAGATTCGACATGACCAACTGCACGAACCCGTTCCGGTTCGCCGTGACCTGCAACGGATGGACCGTGGCCGCCAGGGCCGACTCGAACGCTCCGGCCACCGCGCGGGCCTGCCCGGCCGCGCCCGTCGCCTGGTTCGCCGCCGCGCTCAACCACCGGGTGTAGGGGGCCGCCGCGGCCGTCATCGCCGCCGCCGCCGGACCTTGCCACGCCTGCTGCGTCAGGCCTGATGTGACCGACGAAAACGACGACGCCGCCGACCCCAACTCGGCGGCCAAACCATCCCAGGCCGCCGCCGCCTGCAACATCGGACCGGAACCCGCGCCCGAGAACATTCGCGCCGAATTGATTTCCGGTGGCAATACCGAGAAATTCATGACCACAGTCCCTTCGTGACTGGCCCGCCGCGATACGCCGGCCGCGTCATCACCGACGGCACACCCCGTGTTGCACTACACGAAATGCGCAGCCCGAAGGTTCAATGGCGACGGGATCGGGGTCTTGGATGCTAGGCGGGGGGCGTGATCGCCAGCGCGAGTTGCTCGGGCGCGAAGACCAGCAGGGCGGTGGCCAGCCCGCTGGTTGGCGTGCCGAAGACGTCAACGTCGAGGGGGAGCTGGCCGTTGACGATCAGCGCGGCGGCAATACCGGCGAGACCGGTGCCTGTCGCGCTTCCGGTTATCACCCCGGTTATCGGGGTTTCCGGTACGAGGATTCCATCGAGCGGAATGTCGATGTTTGCGTTGCCGTTCGTGAACGAGAGGGTGCCCCCCAAGGGCAACGGGCCAAGGCTGATTGTTTGGTTTGGAATGGCGATTGAGAGCGCCAAGTTCGTTTGCCCATTGAGGAAGGCATCGGTGACGACGGCCGGGGCGTCGACGAGTGTGCCGATCGCGCCGGTCAGGTTGCCGGTCTGCAATTCGGCCGCGAATTGCGATGCGGTTGCCGACACTGCGCCCAGCGCGTTGACCGGCGCGCCCACCGCGTCGATGAGAAGCGCCGCCGGCAGCCCGATGTCAGTCGTAAGCGTGGCACCGAGACCGCCCGTGCCGAGCACGAGTAACGCGGTTGCGTTGACGGACGTGTTCGTCAGCGTGTCGACCACGTTGGTGAAGTTCTGCGAGACCTGTGCCGGGATGGAGCCGGGTGGCAGCAGGTCGGTGAAGTTCTGAGCCATCATGCCCGGAATGGTGAGGATCGGTAACAGGTCTCCCAAACTGCCCGCCGGGGTGACGCTGATGGCGATCCCTGGCGGGACAAGGGGATCGCCGGTTTCAGTGGTATTCACACCAGTGAAGAACAGATTCAGGAAGCCCTGCGCAATGTCGCTCACCGCGCCGCTGACGTTCCCCGCCAGCAGGGCCTGCACGGCGGATTGGAAGGCCGCCGGCAGTTGCTCGAGGCCGACGACGAAGTCGCGAGCCGCGTTCTGCAGGGACGTCGCGATGATCTGGGCGTAGGCCAATTGGTTCGCGATGATCTGCTGCACGAGAGGGGCCGGGTCGAAGGCCAGCAGCGCCTGAATGGCCGCCCGGATGTTCGCCGGCAGGCTCGCCAACACCGCGGGAAGGTTCTGCAGTATGTATTCGACGCCGGCCGCGATCGCCTGCGCGTAGCCGATCTGGTTGATGAGGAACTGGCGCAGGAACGGCGCCGGGTTGGCGGCGATGGCGCGCCCGAGGGTTTGCAAGTTCGCGGCCGTGTTGGCGAACAGCGTTTCGTAGGGGCCGGCAATCGACGAAAACCCGGTGCCCGCGGCCGGCGCCAGCGCACGAACACCACCCTGCAAGGCGGCCGCCAACTGCGAAACGGTAGCGGCCTCGGTGCTCGCATACGCGGCAGCACTGGCGCCCAGCACCTTCGAGAATTCTTGATTAAACGCCGCTGCCTGCGCACTCAACGCCTGAAACGCCTTCCCGTGCGAGGCAAATACGGCCGTAACCGCCGCCGACACCTCATCGCCCGCGGCGGGCAGCAAAGCGGTCGTCGGGGCGGCCGCTGCCCGGCTGGCCGCGCTGATCGTCGACCCGATGTTTTCCAGATCCGTCGCCGCCGCTGTCATGATGTCCGGCGCCGCGATTACAAATGACATGTCCTGCCCCAGTCGCCCGATGCTGCAGATTAATCACCTGATGGCGTCAGGTGACATCGCTCGATGGGCCACCACCGTTAGGGGCACACTCCCGGACGCCGCGCGGCTCACCGGGCTTAATTCAGGAAGCCTACAACTCGATGAGCTAGCTGACCGACGAATGAGCAATCAATCCGCGACAGGCTGGCGGCCCCCACCTCGCCCCTGGGAAAGTCGGCTATTTCAACCATTTCCGCGAATTTCAGGCGTTGCCCTCGACTGCGGTGGCGAAGCCCTGCAGATGCGGTTTGCACGGGAACGGGACCGGAGTTCGGATGCTGCGCAGCCCAGAGGTGTCGAAGCCGGCCGCGGCGATGGCATCCACGGTGCGGCGGTTCGGATGGCAGCCGGCGGCGAACCACGACCATGGCCCCGCGACCAGATCCTGCAGCCGGCCCGTCGCCCCCTCTCCGCGGACATGCTCGAGCACCACCAACCTGCCCCCCGGGACCAGCACTCGCCGGATCTCCCCCAGCGTGGCCGCCACGTCATCGACCGAACACAGCACCAGCCCGATGTGGACCGAATCAAAGCTGTTGTCCGGGAAGGGAATCGACTCGCCGGTGCCGTCCACGATGTCGACGGCAACGCCGTGGCGGTCGGCGACGCGCGATGCCATCCGCCGAAATGCGGCCACCGGCTCCACGGCGGCGATCGACGTCACCGCGGGCGGCACGAACTTCAGATCGGTCCCCGGTCCCAGGCCGACCATCAGCAGCCGGCCGGTCGCGTGGGCGATCGCCGCTCGACGATATCGGTTGTAGAAGAGCCGGTCGAAAATCGGCTGACCGAACCGATATATGTATGGGAACAAAGGGTTTTCGCGCGTTATCTGCCACCTTGGTCCAGCCGGAACGGCGGGTATTCGTCCCTCATCAACGATACATACGCCGCCACCCGGTAGCGCCACCGAACGATCCCCATGAGCAGGTCGAACATGCCGGGGTGGATGGACCCTTTGCACAGCAGCCAGGCCGCGTTGATGACGCAAAGCACCTGCAGCAGCGGCTCCATCGCCCAGCACAGCACTATCTGCGGGAGGCCCAGCAGCCACCACTTCACCAGCACCGCCCCATTGGCGAGGCGCTCCGGGTAGTCGACCACCAAGTCACCGGGATAGTCGGGCCGCGACGCCAGGGTGAAGGGCGGGTACTTGTCGGTGCTGTTCATCGGGAAGCGGTAGTTCATGACCCGCCACGACCAGCGCAGCACCCCGACGTTGAAGTCGAATATCGGGCGCGGATAGCGCCCCGTGCACAGGATCGCCACGCCGGCAACGATCGTCAGCAGCGGATACACCAGATAAAGAAGGATCAATATCGGGTAGTGCGGGACGGCCAGCACGCACCACTTGACGAGCCAGAGCCAACGTGAGGGCGCCTCCAGATCGCCGCGCACCCGCACCGGACCGTCGGTCCCGCGCACCTGCACATCGTCGGCCGCCGCGTTCACCGGCGACCCGCCGCGATCGGCATCGCCGTCCCGAGGCGGCGATCGATCGCCGCCGAGAGCCGGCGGTGGCTCGTGCACCGCAGAAACGTGGTCAGCATCCAGGTGTGCACCCGGTCGGGGATCATCGTCGCCGGCCACAGCACCGACTCGCCGTGGGCCACCTGTAGCGATGCGACCCGGGACACGGCGCGGACGCGTCGACGCCGGGCTTTCTCGTACCGGCGCAGGGCCGCGGAAATGTCGGCGTTCCCCTCACGGACATCCGCTAGCTCCCGGCACAACACCATGGTGTCCAGCAGCGCCTGATTGGTTCCCTGCGCGAGCGTGGGCGGCATGGTGTGGGCGGCGTCGCCGAGCAACGTCACCGGACCGGCGCCCAGCGGGCGAAGCGTCGGGTGCCGAAAGTGCGGGTAGGGCGAACCCGCCAGGTCCTCGTCGGTGAGTCTGCGCAGGACAAGGTCGACGGTCTCGGACCACCCGGAAAAATTCGAGCGGATCAGGTCGATCGGACGGTGGGGCCGGACGAAATCGCGGGACCAGGGCAGGTCGAACCACCACTGGACCTGACAACCTCCGGCCGGCCATACCCCGGTGTTGCCGCGCTCGCCGATGGCGATCGTCGCCACCCGCTTGTCGGCGATGCCGGGAAGGGTGACGAGTCCCTGCCAGCTGCACCAGCCCGTCGGTTCGGCGGCGGGGGCGCCGACGACGCTCCGCACGACGGAGTGCAGGCCGTCGGCCCCGATGACCAGGTCGCCCCGGGCCACGCTGCCGTCTTCGAATTCGACGCGGACCCCGTCGGGGTTCGTCACGACCCGCGCCGCGCGCGAGTTGCATCGGATGCGATCGGTCGGGAAGCCGTCCAACAGCCGCTCCACCAGCACGCGGCGCGGAACCATCCGCACGGGTGCGCCCAGGTGGTCCACCATCGCGCTCACGTCCAGGCTCGCCAGCTCGCGTCCCCGAGAGCTCAGCACCCGCACCCGCGAGAGCAGCTGACCGGCGCCGTCCATGTCGACGCCCAGCTGCCGCAGTACCGCCTCCCCGTGGGACCAGGTAGTCACCGCGCCACCGCCGGCGCTCGTGTCTTTGCGCTGGTCGAAGACCGAGACGTCGTGGCCGTCGCGCAGCAGCCCGCGCGCAACCGAGATCCCGCTCACGCCGGCGCCGATGACAAGTATCCGAAGCGGGCCCGTCACTTCATTGGATACGTGCCCGCGCGCCCCTCGGTTCAACGAACCCGGTCACTTCGGCGCCGGCCTGCCGACCATCTCGTGTAGCTCCTCGACCGACCATGGTTCGGCGTCGTGGTGATCCCGGTAGGCAAGCACGCGCGGCGTCGGCCGGTCGAACCTGCCCACGAATCCGCCCGCGGCCACGAAGATCTGGCCCGTCACACCACGCGACAAGTCGCTGACGAGATAGGCATAGAGCGGGGCGACGAACTCGGCGGGGGCGCTATCGAGTGAGGCTCGCATGGTCATCTCGTCCAGCAATCCGCGGCGGTGCAGGTCCGCGATGTGCTCTTCGTACTGGGCACCGGTGGACAGCCGCGTCCGGGCGCCGGGGCACACCACGTTGGCCCGCACGCCGTGTGGTTTCAGTTCCGCCGCGATGGCCATCGTCAGCGCGTTGACGGCACCCTTGCCCGCCGGGTAACCCGTGCCGCCGTAGTCGCCGAGAAACGCCACCGAGCCGGTGTTGACGATCGATCCGTGCCCCTGCGCCGCCAGCACGCGGGCCGCGACCCGGCACGTGTGAAACGCCGTGCCCAGGTGCCCGCTGATCAGGCGGTCGAATTCCTCCGGCGAAATGTTCAGGATCGACGAGCCTGGGGGCTCTGCGATGCCGGCGCAGTTGATCAGCGCGTCGAGCCGGCCGTACGTGCTCACGCACGCGTCGACGAGCGCGCACGCGGTGCGTTCGTCGTCCGCGGCCCCGGTTACCGGCGTGACTCGTCCCCCGGCGTCCGATATGGCCGCCGCGGTCTCCGCCACAGCGTCGGCGTCGCGCCCGTTGACCACCACGCCGGCGCCCAGATCGCACAGCAGTTCGGTCACCGCGCGTCCGATGCCGCGGCTGCCGCCCGACACCACCACGCCGACCCCGTCCAGCAGCTGATCACCCATCGGCGCGCGCTTCGAAATGTCCTGTGCGCGCGGTCTTCTCGATGGCGAGCAGAGTCTCGTGCGTGGGGGTCGCAGACATGTGCCGAACAGTACCGAGGCACTCCGAGAATGAGAAGCCCGTAACCGAGGCGGCTCCGGGCAACCCCGCCGCCATTGCCCCCGTCTTACCGTCCAGCGACAAGGTGTCTCGCCCCGCCGATCAGCGAACCTCAGAAACTCAACCCCCATTCGCTCTTGGCGCCGCCGAGCTGAGCGATCGCGGGTGGGCCGGATAGGGCGTATAGTCAGCAGTGAAGTCCGTTCTGGACAGGTCGCCGTTTAGCTAAAAGCGGTTAGTCAGCCGCACTGCTGCTGAGCATGGCGTGGCTCCGGCGAAAAACACTCCGGTCACCCCTCGTTGTTGCTTCGTGCGCTGATCAACGACTTCTCCGGCGGATACAGGTGTAGCGGAGGCGACTGTGCGCATATCCTGCGATGCCGCGCTGCACACGACCCAGAAAGTGGGCCAACAATGCTAATCCCTTCCCCCGCAAATCTTTTCGCGACACGTTCTAGCCGATGACCGGCGTAGCGACGCCCGCACGACCTACTCGACCTGCCAGAACCCAACCGGACGACTCCTACGACGACGTTGTCGAGATGTTCGTGGTGCTGCGCCGGCTGCCGGCGGAATCCCATGAGTACGGTCGGCAGCGCGAACGCATCGTCGCTCGATGCCTACCGCTGGCGGACCACGTGGCCAGCCACTTCGCCCGGCGCGGAGAAGGCCTCGACGACTTGACTCAGGTCGCGCGTCTGGGGCTGATGAACGCCGTCAACCGCTTCGACCCGGACAAGGGGCCCAGCTTCATCGGTTTCGCGGTTCCCACCATGATGGGTGAGGTTCGGCGGTACTTCCGCGACTACAGCTGGGGCATGCGGGTGCCGCGACGCCTGCGTGAACTGCATGTCCAAATCAGCCGCACCACAAGCGATTTGGCGCAGAAGCTGGGTCGAGCACCCACCGCCGGTGAGCTGTCTGCCGTGCTGGAGGTCCCGCGCGAGGAAATCATCGAATGCCTGGTCGCCGGCGATGCCTACCGGCTTGACTCGCTGGACGCACCCCTCGGCGCCGACGGCTCCGGCAAGCCCCGCCTGGTCGCCGATGCGGTCGGCGACGTCGATCCGCAAATCGAGCACATCACGAACCGCGAAGCCGTGCGTGCCATCGTGGGCGCGCTCCCCGAGCGGGAACGTCAGGTGCTGCACATGCGGTTCTTCGAGTCGATGACCCAGAGCCAGATCGCCGAGCGGATCGGCGTGTCGCAGATGCAAGTCTCTCGCATCCTGGCCCACACCCTGCGCTGCCTGCGCGACCAGCTGGAGTAGGTCGCGGGCTACCGGCGCGGCCCGGCGGGACCTTCGGTGACAGCTGGCGATGTACTGTGCGATTCGGGAACGGGTCGACTGTGTCGCCAGAATCAGCCTGGAAGGAGCGCGATGCGATGAGGGTTTCTCGGACGTCTCGGACCGTGGTCGCCGGCGTCGCGCTGGCCACGGCGCTGACCGTGGCGGTGGCCGGCTGCGGCAACAAGTCGGGAACTGCCGCGTCATCGACGTCGAAGCCAGGCTCGTCCGGCCCGGCGTCGAGCAGCGGCAGCGCGGCGCCCACCTCGGCGTCTGCGGCACCGGCAAACGACTACACGGGGCTGCTGATCAAGGCGACCGATATCAACGCGCCAATCCAGTTCAACGGCGGCCCCCCGACCAACAACCCGAACGGGCAGCCCGGCGCCGCCATAACCTTCAGCACCGACGACAACAGCCACGTCATCAAAGACACCATCCAGGTGCTCGCGGACCCCGGCGCCGCCACGAATGCCCTGAACGCGGCCAAGGGCGCGCAGGGCAGCAACATCAAAAACCCGAGCACGCAACCGTTCAACGTTGGAACTGGCGGAACGACCGTGTCCGGCAACGCGCCGGACAACTCCAAGGGCGTCTTGGTCCTGATGTTCACCGAGGGCAAGGCCTTCGTCACGCTCGAATTCGACGGGCCGGTCGACTCGCTCCCGCCGCAGGACTTCGTCACCGACGTGGCCCAGAAGCAAGACGACGCCGTGAAGAAGGGGCTTGGCGGCTGACGCATGGACGTCGTCAACGGCTTACCCGCACATGCCCTGTGGCTGCATCTGGTGGTGGTGCTCGTGCCGCTGACCGCCGTGCTCGAAATCGTGTGCGGCCTGTGGCCACCTGCTCGGCGGGGCCAGCTGATGTGGCTCACGCTGGCGCTGGCCACCGCGACGATGGTGATCACGCCCATCACCGTCAACGCCGGGGAATGGCTGTATGACCTGAGGAAAAAGCCCAGCCCCATTCTCCAGGAGCATGCCGAGCGGGGCAGCACCATGGTCTATTTCGCCGCCGCCATGCTGGTGGTCGCAGTCGGGCTCGTCGTGCTGCGCGTGGTCGAACGCCGATCCGCCAAGCGCCGGGTCATCGCCCATCTCATTGTCGCGATAATCGTTCTCGCCGTGAGTATCTCGTCGACTATTCAGGTGTACCGCACGGGCGATGCGGGTGCCCAATCGGTCTGGGGCGGCGAGATAGCGCGGCTGAAGAAATCCAACGGGACTTAGCCGCGAGCCCTACAGCACTGTCAGCGCCACGCGCGCCCACGCATTATTGGCGTACCCACGCGGGTTCCACAGCGACGCCGCCGACTCCGGCTGCGTCGCGCCGGTGTCGTCCCAGGCGCGTGCGGTGATGCGCAGCGGCCCGGGACCGACGTCGACGACCAGCGACCACGGCCGCCAAGACCACTTGCTGGGCGCGCGATGCAGGTGGGCTTGCCGCCAGGTGAGTCCGTCATCGAGGGACACGTCGACACGCTCGACGCTGCGGCCGTCGCCCGCGATTCCGTAGCCGCGGATGGTCAACGGGCCCCGAGGCACGCGGCCGCCGTCCGTGGGATCGAGAATGTCGCAGTTCAGCGCCAACGACGACAGCGCAATGCCCTCGCCCGCGGCCGCTGCGTCGGGGTCGGCGTCCGGGGGCAGGATTCGGTAGTCGTGCGCCTGGAAGTAGTTGTCCGACGGACCATGTTGCACGGTGACGCCGGTGACCCATTTGACGCTGCGAGCCCCGATGTATCCGGGCACCACCACCCGGACCGGACCGCCGTGGGCGCGCGGTAGCGGTTCGGAGTTCATCTGCCACGCCAGCAGAACCTCCGACGAGGTGGCCTTGCGCAGGGGAATCGAGCCGCCGTAGCGCTGCGCGGGGCGCGCTTCCCGCGCGACGTCCGGGGCTTGGAACGCCACGTGCAGCCCATCGTCCTGGCGCGCGCGGGCGGCCGCGAGGACGTCCGCCAGCCGGACACCGCGCCATTCGGCCGTCGAGATCGCCCCGTGCGCCCACGGATCCTTGCCCCGTATCGGCCGCACCTGCAGCAGCTCGGCGCGCCGATTGCCCGCGCACGCCAGCGTCGCCACCACATCGTGCTGGTCGAATTCGGTCGTGAGCTGCTCATACGTCACGGTGAGCGGTCTTTCCACCAGGCCGTCGACCACGAGCCGCCACTGCTGCGGCGCGATATCGGGAAACTCGCCGTGATTGCGGGCATAGAACGCGTCAATCGGCGTGATGTCACTGGCCGCCAGTACCGCGGGCGGCGGTTCGGCGTTGTACGGCAAAAGTCCGCGCACGATCATGTCGCCCCGCTTGCCCCACAACGGTGTGGCCGGGGCGATGGCGCTCGTCGTCATGTAAGCAATCGTTCCCGAGTCGAGAAGCCGCTGCCAGGGGGATGAATCTTGTGGGGTCACAAGCTTTACTTGTGACAGGCACAGATCTCACAAAGCCGCCTTGTGCCCGCCGGAGGATTGTCATGCCGCTCAGCACCCACATGCCCGACCTGTCCGCATTCGAGATTTTCACGGCGATCGCCCGGACCGGCAGCCTGGCCGCCGCGGGCCGGGAATTCGGACTGACGCAGCAGGCCATTTCGGCGCGGCTGGCATCGATCGAGGCGCAAACCGGCATCGCGCTGGTCGTGCGCACCCCGCGCGGTTCGCGACTGACGCCCGCCGGAGTCGTGGTCGCCCAGTGGGCGGATCGGCTGCTCGACGTCGCCCAATACGTCGATGCGGGGTTGGCATCACTGCGATCCGAACGGCGGAAGCGCGTCAAAGTGGCGGCCAGCTTGACGATCGCCGAACAGCTCATGCCGCGCTGGCTGGTATCGCTGCAGCTTGCGGCGAGCCGGCTGGGCGCCACGCCGCCCGAGGTCATCATGACCGCGACCAACAGCGACCAGGTGATCGCCGCCGTGAGCGACGGGAAGGTCGATCTCGGATTCATCGAAACCCCGTGCGCACCAAAAGGATTGCGCACCCGGGTGGTCGGCCACGACGACCTCGTGTTGATCGTTGCCGCCGATCACAAGTGGGCGCAACGCCAGCGACCGATCAGCGCGGCGGAACTGAGTAGCACACCGCTGGTGACCCGCGAACCGGGGTCGGGGACACGTGACTCGTTGACCGCGGCGCTGCGCCACGCCCTGGGCGACTCCACACGACAGGCGGACCCGGTCCTCGAACTGTCCTCCGCCGCCGCGGTGCGCGCGGCCGTCGCGGCGGGCGCCGGACCCGCCGTCATGAGCCGGTTGGCCGTCGCCGACGACCTGGCGATCGGACGGCTGCGCACAGTGGAGGTCCCGGAGCTGAACCTGCGACGCCAGCTGCGCGCCGTCTGGGTGGGCGGCCGGACGCCGCCCGCCGGGGTGGCGCGGGACCTGCTCTCGCACATCACCAGCCGGGCCGCGGGTTAGCACCCTTGCCGCGGCCTGCACGGTCGCATATGTTCCGTTCGTGGTGACGAGCGTCGTTCACGGACATTGCGAAGACAGCTTCGACAAGGTCCGCGCCGCGCTGGCCGACAACATCGCCTCCGGAGAAGAGGTCGGCGCGTGCATCGCCATCGACATCGACGGCGAAACCGTCGTCGACATCTGGGGCGGCTTCACTGACGCGGCGCGCACCAGCGCCTGGGCCGAGGACACCATCGTCAACGTGTGGAGCTCCACCAAGACGGTCACGAGCCTGGCCGCCCTGATGCTCATCGACCGCGGCCTGATCGAACCGACCGCACCGGTGGCCGAGTATTGGCCGGAATTCGCGGCGAACGGCAAGCGGGACATTCAGATTCGGCACATCCTGTCGCACACATCCGGTGTGTCGGGCTGGGACTTACCCTTCACCACCGAGGACATGTACGACTGGGACAAGGCCACTTCGGCCCTGGCGGCGCAGGCGCCGTGGTGGGAGCCCGGAACCGCCTCGGGGTATCACGCCCACAATCAGGGTCATCTCATCGGTGAGTTGATACGCCGGGTGACGGGGGACTCGCTCAAGGAGTTCGTCCGCGACGAAATCGCCGGCCCGTTGGGCGCCGACTTCCAAATCGGTGCGGTGCGGGCCGATTACGAGCGGATCGCCGAGATCATCCCGCCGCCGCCCCTGGAGCTGCCGCTCGAGGCGCTCCCCGAGGACAGCCCGATGCGCAAGACTTTCAGCGGGCCGCCGCCCAACGCCGAGGCCGCCAACACGCCGGCCTGGCGCGACGCCGACATGGGTGCCTTGAACGGCCATGGGAACGCGCGGTCGCTGGCCGCGATCCTGTCGGTGATTTCGTTGGGCGGCAAGGCTCGTGGGGTTCGGCTGCTCAAGCCCGAGACCGTCGAGCTGATCTTCGAAGAGCAGGCGAGCGGTGTCGATCTCGTGCTGCCATCGCCGCTGCGGTGGGGCCTCGGGTACGGGCTTCCCCAAAAGGACGCGCTCCCCTACGTTCCCGACGAGAAGATCTGCTTCTGGGGCGGGTGGGGCGGCTCGATGGTGCTGATGTGGCCCGACCGCAAGGCCACCGTCTCCTACGTCATGAACAAGATGGGGCCGGGCGTTCTCGGCTCGGACCGCATGGCGATGTACGGGAAGCTGATCTTCGATGCGCTCGGACCGGGCTGATGGCGCGCTGTGTTCGCCGCGCCGCCCGACGACACCGGATTGACAGCAGGCGAGGGCCGGTTCAGCGGTGACATAATCCTGCCGCCGAGGCAGGTGGCGGTCTGCGAACTGTTAGGCGATGACATCAGTGTATCGGAGTGATGCAGATCCCTTGCAGCGCAGGGATTGTGCGCGGTTGCCGCGGCGGATATGGTCAAGAAGTTCCAACCGCAGGACAGTCCCAACCCAACCACGGAGCTCCAACGAGGGGGTGCGCCGTGAGACAACCGGAACTAACCAGCCTGATCGGCCTGCGCGACAGTGACGGCGATCAGCTACACCTCGTTCGCCTCGAGGCCAATGGCTCCCGCAGGTATTTGATGGCAATCGGTCAAAAGAGGGTGTTCCTGACTCCTGGCGATCTGGATCGGCTGAGCACCGTCATCCGGTGCGAAGTAGGTGGCCGGAATGACGATCTTAAGGCCGCGTTTAGGTTCCTCGCCCACGCAATCTGGCTCCTGATCATCGTCGCGGTGTCGTCGCTCCTCGCGTCCGCACTCACCGGGCCCTTGTTTGCCTACCCATGGTCGAACTGAACTCATTCGGTGCGTGGTCTCCGATTCTTCGGCGAAGGCGACGACGGACGGCTCGGGGGGGACGTTGCTGATGTTCACCTCGGGCAAGGCGTTCGCCGAGCTCGCACTCGTACCCCCGGGCCTCGTATCCGGCGTGGGTCTCAAGCAAGGCGCGGCGATCAAGAACGGCCTGGCGGGCTCAACGCCGGTCAGCCGGTCGGCGTGAGAATAAACAGGCGGAACTGGCGCCCACCGGCGCGGTCTTGGGCGATCTGATAATTCGGCCAGTGCGCGACCACCCGGGCCCACGCCTTATCGCGCTCCTCGCCGGTGAGCAGCCGCACCTTCGCGACGAAACGGTGCCCGCGCCTGCGCACGGTGACCCGTTGCGTTGCCTTGAGATTCGCCGTCCACGACGGGTGCCGGTCCAGGCCCCAATTGGACCCGACCACGATCAGCGAATCCCCGTCGGGAACGCATTGCACGGTGGCCGTGCGGGCAAGGCCCGTCTTGCGCCCGGAAGTGGTCACCTGGATGTTGGGCACGCCGGTGAGGTCCAGGACGCCGACGCGTCCGTTGGTCGCGAACCGGAGGAAGGCTTCGAGCCCTTCGGCGACGGGTCGCCCCCGCAGGATCAGCCACCTGTACGCCGTCGGGTTTCTCGCCACCCGCTGCAGCGGATTCACACGCGTACTGTAGTCCGGCCCGGCCGGGCCAAATCGTCGGGACCGCCCCCGATTTCGGGTAACGGGGCACGTCCGCCGCGGCCGGCAGTCGCCGAGCCGGTAAATCCGCAGCAGAAGTACGAGTGAGGGCCTGCGAAATTACCGGCTCGGCGAATGGAGCGGATCCCGAGGCCGCGGGCGTTAAATAAATGGCTTGATTTAATCTGGCACGCGGTGTTCACTGGGTCGATGACCGCCCAGAGAATGGCCCGCTCCGAGAGGTCGACGGGCACTCGCGAGGCGATCTTGTCGGCCGCCGAGGTGCTCTTCGCCGAACGTGGCATGTATGCCGTGTCCAACCGCCAGATCAGCGAGGCCGCCGGGCAGGGCAACAACGCCGCCGCGTGCTACCACTTCGGCACCAGGACCGACCTGCTCCGGGCGATCGAAAGCAAACACCGCGAGCCGATCGAGCAGCTGCGCGCGCAGATGCTGGCGGAGATCGGCGAATCGACGGAGCTACGGGACTGGGTCGGCGCGCTGGTGCGCCCGCTCACCGACCACCTGGCCGCGCTGGGCACCCCCAGCTGGTATGCCCGGTTCGCCGCCCAGGCGATGGCCGACCCCACCTATCGCCACGTTGTCACCAAGGATGCGCTGGCGTCGCCGCTGCTGGTGCGGACGATCGACGGCATCAATCGCTGCCTGCCCGAGCTGCCCAAGCGGGTGCGCTTCGAGCGAATCTCGATGGTCCGCAACATGCTGATGCACACCTGCGCCGAACACGAGGGCGCGCTGGCCGAGCACGGGCCGCGGTCGCGTTCGAGCTGGCCGGTCGCCGGCGAGGGGCTGATCGACGCGATCGTCGGCCTGTGGCGCGCGCCGGTGCACGTGAACGCGGCGGACGACGACCAAGGAGCGCGATGACCGACACCACGACCGGCACCGACGTTCCGGAGTTTCCGATGACGCGGGCGCCGGACTGCCCCTTTGCGCCGCCGCCGGAAGCCTTGGCGCTCAACGACACCAAGCAGCTGAGCAGGGTCCGGATCTGGGACGGCAGCACCCCCTGGTTGATCCACGGCTACGACGCGATCCGTGCGTTGTTCACGGACTCACGCACCAGCGTCGACGACCGGCTGCCGGGTTACCCGCACTGGAACGAGGGCATGTTGGCGACGGTCCACACCCGGCCCCGATCCGTCTTCACCTCCGACGCCGAGGAACACACCCGGTTTCGCCGGATGCTGTCGAAACCCTTCACCTTCAAGCGCGTCGTAGCGCTGCGCCCGGCGGTGCAGAAGATCGCCGACGAGCGCATCGACGCCCTGCTAGCCGGTCCCAATCCCGGTGACATCGTCAGCACCCTGGCGCTGCCCGTGCCGTCGCTGGTCATCAGCGAGTTGTTGGGCGTCCCCTACGAGGACGCGGACTTCTTCCAGGAACAAGCCCAACGGGGCACGGGGCGATACGCGACGGAAGAGGACACGGCCAAAGGCGCCGCCTCGCTGGCGAAATACCTCGCCAACCTGATTCGCGCCAAAATGCAAAGCCCGTCTGAGGATTTGGTGTCCGACCTGGCCGAGCGGGTCAACGGCGAGGAGCTCAGCGTGCGCGAGGCGACGCAGCTGGCGCTCGGCGTGCTGATCGCCGGTCACGAGACCACCGCGAACATGATCAGCCTGAGCGTCGCGGCGTTGCTAGAGCACCCCGAGCAGAGGGCGCTGCTGCGCGACGCCGACGACCCGAAGGTGATCGCCAACGCGGTCGAGGAGCTGATGCGGTACCTGAGCATCATCCAGACGGGTCAGCGTCGAATCGCCGTCGAGGACATCGAGGTCGGTGGCGAGACCATCCGGGCCGGCGAGGGCATCATCCTCGATGTCGCGCCGGCCAACTGGGATCCCCGGCAATTCCCGAACCCGGATCGGCTGGACCTACTGCGCGAGGACGGCGCCCACGTCGGGTTCGGCTACGGCCGCCACCAGTGTGTCGGCCAGCAACTGGCCCGGATGGAACTGCAGATCGTCTTGCCCACCCTGCTGCGCCGGGTCCCGACGCTGCGGTTGGCCGTGCCCCTCGAGGAGGTTCCCTTCAAACACGACACCCTGGCCTACGGCGTGTACGAGCTCCCCGTCGCATGGTGAAGCCCGATCTGTCCCTTGACGTGCCCGATCTGTCCGGTCGCTGCGCGCTCGTCACGGGAGCCAATAGCGGTCTCGGGCTTGGCCTGTCGAAGAGGCTCGCGGCAGCGGGCGCCGACGTGGTCATGGCGGTTCGCTGCCGGACCAAGGGAGAAGCCGCGATCGCCGAGGTCCGCCGGGAGGCGCCACGGGCCAAGCTGACCATCAGGCATCTGGACCTGTCGTCGCTGCGGAGCGTGGCGGCGCTGGGCGAGGAGCTGGTCGCGGAGGGCCGGCCGATCGACATCCTGATCAACAACGCGGGCGTCATGACGCCGCCGGTGCGCCAGGAGACGCGCGATGGCTTCGAATTGCAGTTCGGCACAAACCATCTGGGTCACTTCGCGCTGACCGGACACCTGCTGCCGTTGCTGCGCGCGGCGAAGTCCGCCCGGGTGGTGACCGTCAGCAGCATCGCCGCAACCCAGCGAAACCTCGACTTCGGCGATCCCAACGCCCAACATGGTTACCGACCCATGCGCTCCTACGGAATGGCCAAGCTGGCGCAACTGATGTTCGCGATGGAACTGGATCGGCGCAGCCGCCTCGGCGGTTGGCGCCTGATGTCCAACGCGGCGCATCCCGGGCTGAGCAAGACCAACCTGCTCAGCGGCGCGTCCTACGGGCGTGACAGGCCGACGCTGCAGGCCCGGCTCACCCGGCTGACCTGGCGGCTGCTTCCGTTCATGTGGCTCGACGTCGACGAGGGCATCAAGCCGACGCTCTACGCCGCGGTGTCACCGGACGCGCGCGGCGGCACCTATTACGGGCCGCGCGGCCTGTACGAAACCGCCGGGGGCGGGGTCACGCTCGCGGGTGTCCCCCGCTTGGCGCGTAGCGAGGAAGACGCGGGACGGCTGTGGCGCATGTCCGAACAACTCACCGGTGTCACGTACGCGGGATCGCATGCGGAATGAAGGGACGATGATGTCGAGCCAAACCGTGTACCCCGAGGGCGTGATCGGCGCACCCAAACACCGACACGGCCGCGCCGCGGGATCCGTCACCGGCCTGCCCGCCGGCACGGAAGTGTTCTCGGCCGACAACCACATCTCCGTCGCCGACGACATCTTCTACGAGCGCTTCCCGGACGACCTGAAGGATCACGCGCCCCGGATCTGGTACGAGGACGGGGCTTACCTGCTGGGGCGCCCGGGCCAATCCATGGTGGTCGGCGATTTCAGTGCGGTGCTCATGCAGTACGACGATCTGGCCGGCGCGGTGAGCAGCAACATCGACGCCCGGGTCCGCGAACTCGCCGACGACGGGGTGGACAAGGAATTGGTGTTTCCCAACGCGGTGCTGGCGTTGTTCCACTATCCCGATAAGGACCTGCGGGAGCGCATCTTTCGCATCTACAACGAACACATCGCCGCCGTGCAGGAGCGCTCTGGCGGCCATTGCTACGGCGTCGGCCTCATCAACTGGTGGGATCCGCGCGGCACCCGGCGCACGCTGACCGAGCTGAAAGCGCTCGGGCTCAAGACATTTCTGATGCCGATCAGCCCCGGTAACGACGACAACGGCCGCGCCATCGACTTTTCCGGCACCGCGATGGACGCCGTGTGGGACGAGATCGAGGACGCCGGGCTGCCCGTCAGCCACCACATCGGTGAAAGCCAACCCAAGGTCCCCAGCGAGGTCAACAGCGTCGCAGTCGCGATGATGGTCAACATCGACTCGTTCCGGGAGATGTTCTCCAAGTACATCTTCGGCGGCATCCTCGACCGCCATCCCCGCTTGCGCGTCGGCTGGTTCGAGGGCGGCATCGCCTGGGTGCCGCCGGCGCTGCAGGACGCCGAGCACGTGCTGGCCTCGTATCGGCACATGCTCAAGGACCACCCGCGGCGCGACATCCGCTACTACTGGGACAACCACATGTGCGCCTCGTTCATGGTCGACGGCCTGGGGCTCGACCAGATCGCGGAGATCGGCATCGACAAGGTGATGTGGTCTTCCGACTACCCGCACAACGAAAGCACTTTCGGCTACTCGGAGCGGTCGCTGGCCGCGGTTGTCGACGCGGTGGGCCCCGAAGACGCCGTCCGGGTGGTCGGGGGCAACATCCGGAACTTCTTAGGCATTTAGATGACCAACGCACTCAGCGCCCGTGGCTCGGTGATCGACATTCCGGACGAGCCGGACTTCATCCGAATGCGTGCTGAGACCGGCGCGCGGCTGCGCGCCGCGATGGCCGAGCACGGCGTCGACGCGCTCATCCTGCTGATGAACGGCTATGTCGGGTACGCGACGGGTGCCAGCTGGGCGTTGATCGACGCGGGCCTTTCGCACGTGGAGCGGCCGGTCGCCGTCGTGCTGGCCGACGACGAGCACCCGCACCTGTTCATGCCGTTTCGCGCCGGGGCGTCGTTGGAGCCTCGCGATCCGCCGGTGCCCGACGACCATCTGCACGGTCCGGTCTATCTCGAATTCGACTGGGGCGTAGAGGATTTCGCTCGGAAACTGGCGGGGCTGATCCCGCGGGGCGCGACGGTGGCCGTCGACGAGCTCACCGGCGCGATGCGACGGTCGGCGGCCACGCTGTTCCCCGGCGGCCCGCCGTCGGACGCGGCGATCGTGCTCGGCGCCGCGCAATTGGTCAAGACAAAAGACGAGCTGTCCTGCCTTCGCCGGTCCTGTCGCATCACCGAACAGGCGGTGGTCGACGTGCAAGCGGCGCTGGCGCCGGGCGTACGGCAGATCGATCTCTCGGCCAAGCTGGTTCGGCGCGCGTTCGAGCTGGGCGCCACCACCAACATGCTCGAGGCCATCTGGCAGGTGATGCCCAGCTCGCGGGAAAGCGGGGTGTGGACGACCCACGGCGACCTGGCGTTGCCGCTGCTCCCCTCGGCTCGCGAGCTGGCCGCCGGTGACGTGCTGTGGACCGACATCAGCATCAGCTACGCCGGATACTGCTCGGACTTCGGGCGCACCTGGGTGGTCGGCCAAGAGCCCTCGCCGCGGCAGCAGGATCAATTTCGCCAGTGGCGAGGCATCCTGGACGCGGTGCTGCAGGTGACCAGGGCCGGTGTCACGTCGGGCGATCTGGCGCGTGCGGCGATCGCCGCCAACGGCGGTCGCAAGCCTTGGCTGCCGCACTTCTACCTGGGACACGGCATCGGCACCTACCCCGCCGAGGCGCCCATGATCGGAACGGACCTCGGCGAGGAGTTCGACGACAACTTCGTCTTTCCGCCCGGCATGGCGCTGGTCCTCGAGCCGGTGGTGTGGGAGGACGGCACGGGCGGCTACCGCAGTGAGGAGATCGTGGTGATCACCGAAGACGGCTACACGCCGATCACCGACTACCCCTACTCCCCCTATGGCGACTGAGATTTCGCCCGACCCGCTGCGACTGCGGACGGGGCGTCGGGAGCGGGCGCTGGCCCAGATGGACGCACATGAGCTCGACATCCTGGTGCTGGGCCGGCAATCCAACATTCGCTACGTGACCGGCGCGCCCCAGCTGTGGATTGCCGGGACGCGGCCGTTCGGTCCGATGTGCGTCGTGGTCCGCGCCACCGGCGACATCTACCTCAACAGCACCGATGACGAGGGCGTCCCCGAGGAGATCGGTCACGATCACCTCTACGGGCTGGCGTGGAACCCGATGACCCTGATCGACGTACTGAAAAAGATCGACGGCGCCGAGGCGGCGCGCCGGGTCGGAACGGACGCCATCACACCGACTTTCGCGGCCTTGCTGCCGGAGGCCTTCCCGAACGCCGAGCTGGTCGACGCCGAGCCGGCGATGCGCGCTGCGAGGCGCGTCAAGACGCCCGATGAGATCGCGGCGATGAGCCCGGCGCTTCGGGTGGCGGAACACGGACTCGCCGCCGCCGTCAAGGAGTTGCGGCCCGGGGCGTCCGAGCAGGCGCTCGCCGGGGCCGCGCTGGAGGCCATGGCCGCGGGCGGCGTGAGCACGCCGGCCACCCAGGACGTCGCCTGGGTGACCTCGCGCGAGCACCCCTGGCGACGCGGCGATCGCGAGGTACGGTCCGGTGACCTCGTCGCCTTCGCCGCGGGCGCGCTGGCGGACGGGTACGTCGGTGAGGTGGGCCGGACCTGGCCGGCGGGCGACGCGGCCGACGGCTCGGCCCGGAAGCTGTTCGGACGCTCGGATGCGTTGTTCGACAAGATGATCGCGGCCTGTCGCCCCGGCGCAGCCGCGACCGGGTTGTTAGCCGCCTATCGGGCGGCCGGCGAGCCGGTACCGCCGATGCCCGTCGCGCACGGCTTGGGATTGGGTTTCGATCCGCCCGTCGTCTCCGAAACCCTCGCGGCGGCAGGCGAAGACGACCGCCTCGATGCCGGGATGGTGCTCGCGGTCACCGGCTATGTGTGGCAGGAGGGTGTCGGCGCGGTTCTGCGCCGCGACACCGTCCACATCACCGACGATGGTGCAGAGGTGCTGACCGCCACCCCGTCGTGGGGTGTATGACGGCCGCTGGCCGACCTGCGGATTTCGCCCGCGTGTGCGAGGGTTACCAACATGAAGACGAGAGTATTGATGGCCACGTTCGGTGCTGCCGCAGCCTTGGCGGCCGGTGTCATGTGGACCGCACCATCGGCCTCCGCGGATACCCCCTATTGCAACTCGCTTCCCCCCAGGGACGCTCGCGAGTGCAACTGCGGGTTCGACTTCGCCCCGGGTAGTCAGGAACTCCATGATTGCCTGTACGGAAATCCGGCCCCAGCGCCCAAACCCTGATCTGTCTGGCGGGGCGACGGCTGATCGAAAACTGCCCGCTGTCAAACGGGTTCGTCGTCGTCGGTGTCGCGGAGGAATCGTTCGGGGTGGTGGAAGTTGTTGGTGCGGGGTTGGCCGTGGTCGAGGTGGG